>JAHRWJ010000107.1 GCA_019090185.1 Immundisolibacteraceae bacterium | reverse complement strand
GTTATCAAGACGGTGAGGCTGGGCTCAACCCTACCACCCACAGCTGGCAACGTGGCAAACCTACCCGCAAACCGGTCACCAGAGCCAGACAGCTACTCGCAGAGGCGGGTTACCCCAACGGTCGCCACCACCAAAGCAACAAGCCACTGGTAATTCATTTTGACACCGCCAAGAGTGGACCAGCCGCAAAACCTTTTCTAGACTGGTTACGCAAACAACTCGCGAAAATTGATATCCAGCTGGTTATCCGCGCCACCGATTACAACCGTTTTCAGGACAAGGTGCGCAACGGCCAGGTACAGATGTACATGTGGGGCTGGAATGCGGACTACCCGGACCCGGAGAATTTTCTGTTCCTGCTCTATGGCCCCAATAGTCAGGTGCCGGATCACGGCGAGAACAGCAGTAATTTTCAACTGCCTGAGTTTGATCAGCTATTTGAGCAGATGCGCAACCTGCCTAATGGGCCACAACGTCAGCTGCTGATTGACAAAATGCTGACTATTTTGCAACAACAAACCCCATGGGCCGGAGGGTTTCATCCCCAACAATATGTGTTGCAGCAGAGCTGGATTGGTAATTTAAAACCGAGCCACCTGGCCCATGACACCCTTCAATACCAGCGTATCGATGTCGATTTACGCAACCAACTCAGATCCGACTGGAATCAGCCGATCTGGTGGCCCGTGGTTGTCATACTCGCCCTGGTTGGGCTGCTGATGGTGCCGGCCATTCGCCTGGCCTGGCACCGCGAGCATGGCTCGACCATGAGTGATCAATCGTGATTCGATATTTAATCCGCCGCCTGCTATTTGCGCTGCCAATCCTGCTCGGGGTTAACTTAATCACCTTTGCGCTGTTTTTTCTGGTTAACAGCCCGGATGACATGGCCCGTATGCACCTGGGTGACAAGCGGGTAAGCGAAGCCATGGTGAGTAAATGGAAGCAGGATCATGGCTATGATCGGCCGCTGGTCTATGCCCCTGATCAGCAAGGTTTAGATCGTTTCACCGAGACCCTGTTTGTACAACACTCATTACGGCTGTTCCTGCTTGATTTCGGCCGCGCCGACGATGGCCGTGATATTGGTGCCGATATTCGCCAACGTATGGGGCCAAGCCTGGCTATTGCGATTCCTCACCTGATCGTCGGTCTACTGGTCACCATCACCCTGTCGCTCATGCTGGCGTTTTTCCGCGCCACCTACGTCGATTTTGTCGGCGTTTTGCTTGCGGTCGCGATGATGTCTATTTCGTCTATGTTTTACATCATTGGTGGTCAATTGGTGCTCGGCAAACTGCTCAATTTAACCCCCATATCCGGCTACCTGGAAGGTATCGAGGGCTTTAAATTCTTGATCACGCCGATCCTGGTAGGACTTGTCGCCGGCATTGGTGGCGGCCTGCGCTGGTACCGCACCCTGTTCCTGGAGGAAATTGAAAAAGACTACATCCGCAGCGCCCGAGCCCGAGGGCTGGCCGAGTCGGCGGTTATGTTTCGACATCTACTGCGAAACGCGATGATCCCTATTCTCACCGGCGTGGTTGTGGTCATCCCCACCCTGTTCATGGGCAGTTTGATCACCGAGTCATTCTTCTCTATTCCTGGTCTGGGCAGTTACACCATAGATGCCATTCGCGGTCAGGACTTTGCCATCGTTCGCGCCATGGTCTTCCTGGGATCCCTGCTCTATATCGGCGGGTTAATATTGACCGATATCTCTTATGTACTGGCTGATCCCAGAGTGAGACTGGAATGATCACCGGCCAACTCGCCTTTCTGATCAGCGACTACCTGATCTGGTCCGTCACCCTACTGGGCTCAGCCTGGCTGTTACTCGGGTTACGAAACCGGCAACAGCGGCAACGCTGGCAGATGGTGCTCAAACGACCCACGGCCATGGCGGCCTTTATTTTACTAGCGATCTACCTGTTAGTAGCCCTGATCGATTCCATTCACTACCGCCCGCTGATCACCGACAACGGTGACTCCAATATTCCCCAGTACGCCGCCAGCGAAGTCTCCGTTCTCGATCAACTGCTGCTGCCTCTAAGCCTGGCACAGGAACGCAGCTATTCTGCGCCACTTGCGTTGAAAGCTTTCTCTAAAGAACAGATAACCACCAGCAGTGGACCAAAGCGGGTCTATGCTCGACTCAAACATAGCGGCGCCGCACTTGCACATGAACAAGATCACCTCACGGATCTGTTGATCCGTACCGGCAAAGGAATCGGCTTATCCCTGTTGATACTGTCACCGATCGCGCTGTGGTTAGGCTATCGAAAGCGCAAGCAGGTTCACCCAAATCATCAGCCAGCCGAACCCTCTACGCCCGCATCACCGGCCATCGCCTGGAAAACCGCCGTATTAACCATCGGCCTGTTAACCACCCTGTTCATGATCGCGACTCAACTCGGTGGCGACTATCACCTGCTCGGGACTGATAAGGTTGGTCAGGACGTGCTTTTGCTCGGCCTAAAAAGCATACGCACCGGCATTTTAATTGGCGCCCTGACCCTGCTCATCATGCTGCCACTGGCGCTGGTGATGGGCACGACTGCCGGCTATTTCGGCGGCCGAATTGATGACCTGGTCCAATATCTTTACACCACATTAAGCTCAATTCCCGGCGTCCTGCTGATTGCTG
>JAHRWJ010000106.1 GCA_019090185.1 Immundisolibacteraceae bacterium | reverse complement strand
TTGCCTTTGACGTTATCGTCTTGGGTCTGTAGCTGTTCATCCACCATCTCCATCTGGTAGCCATAGACCGGCCAGGTTGGAGAGCCAGGTTTGATCGCTGGCTGGGGGTCAAGTCCGGCGCAGTTAGCTAGAATTGGCCAGCCAGACTCGGTCTGCCAGTAATGGTCGACCACCCGGGTTTTGAGGATGTCGGTGGTCCAGCCGTGGGTGGTTTCATCGAGCGGTTCACCGGCTAAAAATAGTGTTCTCAGACTGCTGGTGTCATGGGCGGTGAAATATTTGGGATCCTGTTTTTTGAGAACTCGAATAGCTGTGGGTGAGGAGAACATGGTGGTGACCTTGTATTTCTCCACCAGTTTCCACCAGATAGCCGGATCTGGCTGCACCGGCAGCCCCTCATAAACAATGGTGGTCATGCCGTGAATCAGTGGGCCATAGACGATGTAAGAGTGGCCCACCACCCAGCCGATGTCGGAGGTGGTGAGGATGGTTTCACCGGGCTGGCAGCCATAGATATATTCCATGGAGGCGGCCAATGAGACCGCATAACCACCGGTATCACGCTGCACCCCTTTAGGCATGCCGGTGGTGCCGGAGGTATAGAGCACGTAGCTAGGGTGGTTGGAGTCGACCCAGGTTGGGGTGATTTCGACGTTTTCATAGCGTTCAGCAAGGCTGGCGTAGTCGATATCGCGGGGTTCTAGCCAATTAAGTTCTTTATCGAGCCCACGGTTTACCAGCAACACATGGGCTGGTTTGTGATTAGCCAGCTCTAGTGCTGTGTCCAGTAGTGGTTTGTAGGGAATTATTTTGCCACCGCGCATGCCTGCATCGGCGGTAATCACCAGTTTCGGTTGGGCATCATCAATGCGCTTGGCCAGACTTGCGGAGGCAAAACCACCAAACACCACGCTGTGGGTTGCGCCGAGTCGTGCGCAGGCCAGCATCACAAAAGTGGCCTCGGCGATCATTGGCATATAAATCAGTACCCGGTCACCTTTTTCGACGCCCAGAGATTTAATCATCGCCGCGACCGTGTTGACCTCATCATAGAGCTCGGAATAGGTCCAGCTTCTGGTCTGGTCAACCTCGGTGGACTCCCAAACCAGTGCGGCCTGATCTGCTCTGTTGTCCAGGTGGCGGTCGATGGCGTTGTAGCAAAGATTGGTCTGACCATCTTCGAACCAGCGAATGAACGGCGGGTTGCGGTCGTTAAGGAGTTCGGTGGGGGCTCGGTGCCAATCGATACGCTTTGACTGTTCGGCCCAGAATTGCTCCGGTTGTTCGATTGATTGCCGATAAGTCTGTTGGTAAGAGCTGGACATGATATTCCCCGGAATAATTTAAAAGCCAATTTCTATGGTGGTACCGCAAAGTCTGGTTGCTGTGACTTTCTTGAGCGCGGTCCAGAGCGCGGCATAAAAGAGAAATTGATAGAGCCGGAAAGTATGCCTGAGACCGCGGGCAACGTCAGAGCTAGCTCGCTAAAGCATGATGGATAAATCAGTTGATAAACAATGGGATTTGCTAGTAAAAAAAGCCGGAATTGGGCAAAATAGCGGCCCTTTTTTGAAGTGCTGATTACCACCTCAGTTCAATCACTGAATTATCTATCGAATTCAATGATTGGTACGGTAACTTAATGTTCTCACAGGAAAAATGATGGCCGAATACGTTCGCTGGTTCGACACCCTGGGCATGTCCGATGTAGATAAAGTCGGTGGCAAAAATGCCTCCCTTGGGGAGATGATCAGTAATCTGGCAGGTGTTGGCGTTACTGTCCCGAATGGCTTTGCGACCACTGCCGATGCTTTTCGGGCTTTTCTGGCTCATGACGGCCTTGATCAACGTATCCAGACCGCCCTGACTGCCCTGGATGTGGAAGACGTCCCTGAACTGGTTCGAGTCGGCGCGGATATCCGCCGTTGGGTGGTTGAGTTGCCATTTCCTGCCGCCCTTGAGCAGGACATGCGTGATGCGTATCAGCAGATGTCCAAGTCTGGTCCAGCTGCGGTGGCTGTGCGTTCTTCGGCTACTGCCGAAGATCTGCCCGACGCATCCTTTGCCGGTCAGCAGGAAACCTTTCTGAATATTGTCGGTATCGACAATGTGCTGGTGGCGGTGAAAGAGGTGTTTGCTTCGCTGTTTAATGATCGGGCGATCGCTTACCGGGTTCATCAGGGTTTTGAGCATGCTGATGTGGCGTTATCGGCAGGTATTCAACGTATGGTGCGCAGTGATATCGGTGCTGCTGGTGTGTTGTTTACACTAGATACTGAATCTGGTTTTCGTGATGTGGTGTTCCTAACCGCCGCTTATGGCCTTGGTGAGACCGTGGTGCAGGGTAGTGTCAACCCGGATGAGTTCTATGTTCATAAACAGACATTGCAGGCCAACCGGCCGGCGATTCTGCGTCGTACCCGTGGCAGTAAAGCGTTACAGATGGTTTATGGCGATAGCTCCAGCGCGGGTCACTCCACTGAGATTATCGATGTTGAGCGGGCCGACCAGCTTAAGTTCTGTATTACCGATGAACAGGTCGAGAGCCTTGCCCGTCAGGCGTTATTGATTGAAGCTCATTATGGCCGGCCGATGGATATTGAGTGGGGCCTTGATGG
>JAHRWJ010000105.1 GCA_019090185.1 Immundisolibacteraceae bacterium | reverse complement strand
GGTCCCTAAACCGCCAGCCTATCGTGATTACCCATCCCGGGTCGTTCCGATCAAAATTCCGGTATCGGTTGCTCAGAAAATTGAACAGGGCGTGGTCTCTCGCCAGCTCGCCGCTGCAGAACGTCAAGAGGTAGAGCCAAAAGTAAAGCCAGAGCGTGATGTCGATGCGGAGTTGGAGCCAAAGCAGGCAGATCCGGAAACTGATTCGCTAGCACAAGCTGTTCCATTGGATAAGGGCTGGGTGGTTCAGGTTGGGACCTTTAAAAACCCGGATGGAGCAAAGCGGCTGGCCTCGAAGCTAAAGGCATTGGGTTTTGTGGTTTATATCGAACCCTTACAACTTTCAACTGGACCCATGTCGCGGGTTCGAATTGGCCCTGAGTTGCTGCGCGAGGATGCGCTAGCCCAGCAGTTGAAATTACAGAAAATCACCGATTTCAATGGTGCAGTGTTGAGGTTTCCATGATGGCAGGTCGATTTTCTACACCCTGTTAATTAGTTCGTGGTCTTCAGAATATTGATAGGGTGAAAGTAGTGTTGTCATTAAGCAGCGCAGAATTTCGGTGCCGCTGTTGGTTCCTTAAATTGACTCTGTTGAGTGGTCGTGCCGATAGCCGTTGCAGTAGTTGAAATATTTTTCAGCCAAATATAGGTGGTTTAGATCGTGATACTTGATATTGGAATTCTGGTTGTTTGGCTGATCTCCTCTCTTGTGGGTTGGTTTAGAGGGTTGTTACGGGAATTGCTCTCCCTGGTTTCCTGGGTGATTGCGGCCTGGGTTGCGTATCAGTTTCGGATGCCTGCCGGAAAATTACTGGAGAACTGGATTGATAATCCGTTATTACAGCAGTCGATTGCCGGATTTGCGCTATTTGTCATCACAGTTTTGTTGCTCAGTGTGTTTGGCAAAGTGACGACAATGGCGGTGGAAAAGGCGGGCATGCGGGGTGCTGATCGCTCATTGGGTATCGTGTTTGGCATTGTTCGTGGCCTGGTGTTAGTGGCCGGGGTGGTTTTACTGTTACGGGCGGCAAGTTTGGATGCTCAGCCCTGGTGGCAGAGCTCGTTGTTGGTTGGACCGCTTGATCAACCTGCCGATATGGTGGAGCAGGGGGTCAAGTGGCTGGTGGCCAAAATTGCCGGTGGCGCTTAGTCTCTGCTGGCTTTTTAGCGGCAGGCCAATGCTGCTGGTTGGTGGGCCCAGTGGCGGATGTTGTTATTTTAGGATGGGTTCAGACTGGCTCTTAAACTGGCTAACTTAATGGCTTTGAGGGTCTAGGGTAGTCAACAGCGTATTTTTGCGCTTCATCGTTTTTATAGGGAAACAGCCTAGTGTGTGGAATTATCGGCATAGTCGCCGACTCTGCGGTTAACCAGTTACTTTATGACGGATTGACCTTGTTGCAGCACCGAGGCCAGGACGCGGCCGGTATTGCAACCGCAGATAGCCGGCGGCTGTACATGCGCAAAAGTAATGGTTTGGTACGTGATGTGCTCCGAGCTAAGCGGTTGGTTAAATTGGAAGGTGATATGGGCATTGGCCATGTTCGTTATCCAACCGCCGGCAGTTCTGCGCTGGCAGAGGCCCAGCCGCTATATGTGAATTCTCCCTACGGCATTGCTCTGGGGCATAACGGCAATTTAACCAACACAGAACAGCTGCGAAAACAGCTGGAATCGACTGAGTTGCGTCACCTGAATACCGATTCGGATTCAGAGGTACTGCTCAATGTGCTTGCCGGCGAGTTACATAAGTCGGGGAAAGCTCAAATAGATTCTGAGGAGATGTTTCGGGCCTTATCCGCCACTCAGCAGCGCTGCCAGGGTGCCTATGCGGTAGTTGCGTTAATTACCGGGTTTGGGGTGGTCGGTTTTCGCGACCCCCATGGAATCCGACCTTTGGTGATTGGCAGGCGTAGTCGTGCGAGTAGCGGTTATGACTACATGCTGGCCTCCGAAAGCGTGGCGGTAGAGGCGTCTGGTTTCGAGTTGATGCGTGATGTAGAGCCCGGTGAGGCGGTAGTCATCACCGCTAAAGGAGAACTGTTCTCGCAGCAGTGTGCGCCTGCCCATGGCATTGCTCCCTGCTTGTTTGAATATGTTTATTTTGCTCGACCTGACTCCACCATGGATGGGGTTTCTGTTTATCAGTCACGGCTGCGCATGGGTGAGTACCTGGCAAAGAAAATTTTGCGCAACTGGCCGGATCATGACATCGACGTAGTCATCCCGGTTCCAGATACGGCCCGCACCGCTGCACTCGAGCTGGCTCATCATCTGGGTGTGCCCTATCGGGAAGGGTTTATCAAAAATCGCTACATTGCTCGAACTTTCATTATGCCGGGGCAGGTTGAGCGCAAACGTTCCGTCAGAAGCAAGCTCAACCCTATTTCTATCGAATTTAAGGGTAAGAATGTCCTGGTAGTGGATGATTCGATCGTGCGTGGGACCACTTCAGAGCAGCTGGTTCAGTTGGCCCGTCAGGCCGGCGCTAATAATGTCTATTTCGCCTCAGCAGCGCCACCGGTAAGGTTTCCCAATGTTTACGGCATCGATATGCCGACGCCAAAGGAGTTGGTCGCATACGGCCGTCAGGAAGACGAGGTGGCGGAGTTTCTTGGTGCTGATCGGTTGTTTTATCAGGATCTGGATGATCTCAAGCAGGCGGTTGGTGGGAATAGCCAACGCATCACCGATTTCGATGCCTCCTGCTTTGATGGCCACTATGTGACCGGTGATGTGGATGAAGTCTATTTGGCAGCCGTCGGTAACATGAGAAGTGACAAAGCCAAACAGCAGGATATTGATCAGGGGGATGAGGATGATGAGTTGCCGTTGGGGTAGTCGTTTATCG
>JAHRWJ010000002.1 GCA_019090185.1 Immundisolibacteraceae bacterium | reverse complement strand
TTGTATCAACTCTGGTTACCTGAATGAGGTCGAGTCTGGGCCTGATGTTTGCCCTACCTGCCTGCATCCGCAGGCCCATTTCGAACTGCTGAGCGACCACTGGCAGGGTGCGCTAACCCCCCCCTGAAACCGGTTAACAACTCAGTCACTAAATAACTAGATACAGTCGATGCTGGGGGTACTGGTGAACTTGATTAAGGATAATTGGGGAGGCGCGTCCCACTCTTAATATGGTTTATGCCAGTAGCCTCGGTGTAACCAGGGTTTTTGATTTCGGTCACTAAATGACCGCTTTAGTGTCTCTGAGAATGACCGTCTTAGTCTTGAGCCGCCGTGATAATTATCAGTGGCGTTGAAGGTTGCTTTCTTGTTATTGAATCGTAAGGATAGGGTGACGCCTCTGCGAGATGGGGCTCTTCTCTGAGTAAATAATCTCGATAAATTTCTGCCCTTGATTAGAGAATTTTTTTGGAAAAAGATGGTTTAGAAGCAAAAATGGGATGTAGCGGCTGACACTGTGGAATATTTGACCGACGTTATCATTCTGCTCACCGCCGCGGTAATTGCCGTGCCCCTATGTCAATCCGCGGGCCTTGGTGCGATACCTGGGTTCCTGGTTGCAGGCATAGTGCTGGGTCCATCAAGCCTGGGTTACATCGATAACTACAATGAAATTTCCCACCTGGCGGAGCTAGGTGTGGTGCTGTTGTTATTTGTGATCGGAGTGGAGGTAAATCCCACCCGGTTATGGCGGATGAAGAGTTGGGTTCTGGGGTTGGGCTCACTCCAGGTGCTGATAACTGGTGGTTTGATAGCGGTCATCGCTCATCAATTTCTAGGCGGTTCCTGGGAAATTTCGTTACTGATCGGAATGTCGCTGGCGCTTTCGTCAACGGCTTTTGTATTGCAGTTGTTAACGCAGCGTAAGATGCTTTCGTCTGAGTATGGCAGAGCTACCGTTGCCGTCTTGTTGTTACAAGATCTCTCAGTTGTTCCCCTGCTGGCGTTAGTCTCGCTGATGGGTTCGTCAGAACTAGCGATAGAGAAAGATATTTTCCTGGCACTAGCTGAGGCGGTGGCAATTCTTTTGCTGATCGTTCTGATCACCCGATACGTCTTAAATCCCCTGCTCAACTTGCTAGCCAGGCTGGGTTCTCCAGAAATATTCACGGCATCGGCTCTACTGCTGGTGTTAGGAGCGGCGCAATCGATGGAGCGTGTTGGCCTGTCGATGGCGATGGGGGCGTTTATCGCCGGGTTACTAATCGCTGATTCATCTTATCGTCACCAGATTATTGCTGAAATTCAGCCGTTTCGCGGGTTGCTGCTTGGGCTGTTTTTTATGTCAATGGGCATGTCTCTGAACCTGGCTGTACTGATAGCTAACCCCCTGGTTTTTCTGGTAATTGCCATCGGCCTGATAGGTATCAAACTACTTACCCTTTGGCCTTTGGCACGGCTGTTCGGGATACCGTCGAAGGCAGCTCTATCGCTGGCCAGCGTCCTCGCTCAAAGCGGTGAATTTGCACTGGTCATCTTTGCGCTGGCAAACGGTATGGGGCTGATAGAGCCGATGCTGTTCCAGCAGCTGTTGGTGATTGTGATATTGACGATGCTTGCTACCCCGCTACTGGAGCATCTCGCCTATCGGCTATATTCCGTTTCGCGGCATCAGGCCGTTTCAACAATTGAGGTTGCTCCGGGTGCTCCTGAGGTAGGGACTCGGCCAGTAATTCTTGCTGGTTTTGGGCGTATGGGCCAAAGAGTCGGTTCGGTCCTGGATTTAATGGAGGTGCCTTATCTCGCCATTGATAACAACGTGGCGGTGATTGATCGTGAACGTGGTGGTAGTCGAGCAGTCTATTTCGGTGATGCTCAGCAGCCAGAAGTTTTACGCGCGGCAGGCGTCGCTGATACCCCATTGATGGTGGTGTCTATTGATGATGCCGAAGTGACCGAAAGAGTTGTCGCTACGGCGTTTAGCGCCTTTCCAGATACACCGGTATTTGCCCGTGGTCATGATCTGGCGGGCTGTCAGAAACTGCGGGCGTTTGGTGCCAGTTTTACCGTGTCTGAAACCCTTGAAGCAAGCGCTGAGCTAGCGCGTGCGACCCTACTTCACCTGGGTGAAGATAGCGCCGAGGTAGAGACCATGATCGAAAATTTTCGAAAAGAATACTACAGACCGATTGAAGACAACGGCAGTGGTGAATCAGTCGACTAATGGCTGATATTTGACAAGGTGTTGATCTCCAACCACTGCCTGCAATAGATCGCTGGATCATAGGCGGTAATAGTTGGGTTTACGACGAAATGTCAGTCGGCCGAGATGTTAGCCAACGGGCGCTAAGAGCTATAACCGAGCAAGCCACCGTGCATCGAGTGTTTATCGGTGGCCGGTGTATCGGTAGAGCGGATAATCTTGAAGCGGTTTTTGATGCTCAAGGGGTGTTGATAGCCCTACTGGTAAGGGTTAGCTGGTTCGGAAAAACCAATAGATACTACTGGTTAAAACAGGGTAGACAGGCGGTGCTAGGTTGTTAATTTAGTGAATCAAATAGATTAGCTAATTACAGGAGCCGCCGAAAAACTCTGGATTCGAATCTGGCGTCTTAGAACATCCATCTTTGTTGTTGTGAAACTGCATAATAGCCCCTATAACGTAGCTTTTACGGCTGATCTCTGAATATCCTGAAATGCCCTGTTCTTTGCTCAGAGCTTTTCAGAGGCTCCTAAACCGGATTAGAAGGGTTTAAAATACTGCAATCTAGCACCGATTGCCGTTGTGCCCGTGTTATTGACAATAGCGACTCACCCAATATTTTAAGGATCACCACCATGGCACTAATCAGTATGCGACAACTGCTCGACCATGCCGCCGAAAACGGTTACGGCGTGCCGGCGTTTAACGTCAACAACCTGGAGCAGGTGCGGGCGATTATGGAGGGGGCTAAGCAGACTAACAGCCCGGTGATTTTGCAGGCTTCCGCGGGCGCTCGAAAATATGCGGGACCGACCTTTTTGCGTCATCTGATTTTGGCGGCAATTGAGGAATTTCCGGAAATTCCAATCTGCATGCATCAGGATCACGGTGGTTCACCGGCGGATTGTCAGCGCTCGATTCAGCAGAATTTTAGTTCGGTGATGATGGATGGCTCATTGCTGGAAGA
>JAHRWJ010000104.1 GCA_019090185.1 Immundisolibacteraceae bacterium | reverse complement strand
TTCGGCCGGATTGGCCGATCTTTTTTCCGAGCCTGGTGGCAGCGTCAGCAGCTGAGCCAGCAGACCCCACTGGAAATTGTAGCTGTCAACGACCTATATCCGGCAGATGCGGCGGCTCATCTGCTTAAGTTTGACTCTAATCATGGGCGATTTGCCGCCTCTATCGCTGCCCGCGATAATCAGTTGATGATTGATCAGCATAGCCTGCTCTGGTTACAACAGGCCGATCCTGAGCAGCTGCCGTGGCAGGAGTTGGGTGTAGATCTGGTACTGGAGTCTAGTGGCCGTTTTGCCAGTGCAGAACAATCCAGGGCCCACCTTCGGGCCGGTGCTAAGAAAGTGCTGGTCTCTGCGCCGGCAGTGGGGGCTGATCGTACCGTTGTCTATGGGGTTAACCATAACCAACTGCAGCCGGGCGAGGTAATTATCTCAAACGGTTCCTGCACAACTAATTGCCTGGCTCTGGTTGCACAATTGATGCTGCGCAGCGTTGGCATCAAGCAGGGCATGGTGACGACCATCCACTGCTATACAAACGATCAATCACTGCAGGATCAGTTTCATCCTGATTTACGTCGTGCGCGTGCCGCGGGCCAGGCGATCATTCCAACAGCCACGGGTGCGGCGCAAGCGCTTGGCGCTGTTATTCCAGAGCTTGCAGGTAAATTGACTGGCTTTTCTGTTCGGGTGCCGACGCAGAGCGTTTCACTGCTGGATTTCACCTTTACCTCGTCCCGAAAGACGACTGTCAATGCAGTCAATCAAATTTTTATTGATGCGGCGGCAGGTGCATCAGCCGGGCTAATAGAGTGTTGTCAGGAACCATTGGTGTCATCAGATTTCGTTTCACAGTCAGCGTCGGCAATCATTGACACCTCGCTTACAGAAGTAAACGGTGATCTGGTTAAGATTTGTGCCTGGTATGACAACGAATGGGGCTTTGCCAACCGAATGGTCGATTTAGCGGTTCACCTGGCTCAGCTGCAAGTAGCAATTATTGATGAGAGAGCATCCTAATTTTGGCCAACTATCTACGAATGCGTAATCAGGATTTAGCCGGTAAGCGGGTATTAATTCGTGTTGATCTTAATGTGCCGATGGTCGGTAGAGAGGTTGGTGATGAGAGTCGTATTCTGGCAGTACTGCCTACGATTGAAGCCGCACTTTCCACCGGCGCTGGTGTGTTATTACTGTCTCATTTAGGGCGGCCAGAAGAAGGTCTGTTTGATGCCGAATTTTCGTTGCAGCCAGTGGCCAAACGATTGTCTGAATTGCTCAACCGGTCGGTGCCGCTGATCACCGATTGGCTTAATTATCAGATTAAACCAGGTACGCTTAGCCTGGCAGAAAATGTTCGTTTTCAGGTTGGCGAAATGTCAAATGCTGATGCGTTAGCCCAGCAGATGGCGCAACTTTGTGATCTATTTGTAATGGATGCATTTGGTACTGCCCATCGGGCTCATGCCTCTACCCATGGAGTAGCAAAGTTTGCACCGGTGGCCTGTGCAGGCCCTTTGCTGGACGCAGAAATAGAGAATATTGGCCAGGCAATGGAGAGCCCTAAAGGTCCGGTAGTGGCCATTGTCGGAGGAGCCAAGGTCTCCACCAAACTTGAGGTGTTACGGTCATTAATTGAAAGGGTTGACCGACTCATCGTCGGCGGCGGCATGACCAATACCTTTTTGGCAGCGGGAGGCTATTCGGTTGGCACTTCGCTTTATGAGCCGAAGATGAAACAAACGGCTATTGAACTGATGCAGCTTGCTCGCCGCAAAGGCGTTGAATTAGCGCTACCTGACCGGGTGGTTTGCGCCACTGAATTTAGTGCGGATGCGGAGGTTGAAATTTTCGCCGTCGATCAGGTGCCTGATGATCGTATGATTCTTGATTTAGGCAGGGAGTTCACTGCCAAAGTAGCTGCTGAATTGAAGCAAGCAGGTACGATTATCTGGAACGGTCCGCTTGGGGTTTTTGAATTGGAGCCGTTTGCAGAAAGTACTCGCCTGCTGGCGCAAGGCATCGCCGCATCGCCTGCCTTCTCGCTTGCCGGTGGTGGCGATACCCTGGCAGCGATCAAAAAATTTGGTGTTGCGGAGCAAATATCCTACATATCGACGGGTGGTGGCGCGTTTCTGGAAATGGTAGAAGGCAAAACACTGCCAGCGGTAGCCGTGCTAGAGCAGCGCAATCAATAGCCTCAAACTTAAAATGCAATTCGTCTCTTAAAATCAGCGGATACTTTCTTTCTTCCAGCTGTTTTTTGCCAAAAAGTCGTAATCACCACATACTTCTTTAAAAAAATCAGAGCCTGTATTTTCAGGGGGCGGTTTTCAAAAGGGGAGATGTCTGGATGAAATACAACGAATACAGTGGCAAAGTTGCATTGATAACCGGTGGTGCAGCCGGTATTGGGCGGGCGATCGTTGAACTCTGGTGTGACCATGGCGGCGCAGCCGTACTCACCGACCTGGATGAGCAAGCAGCACAGAAGGCTGCGGATGAAATTGCGAGTCGAGGTGCTGACGTGATGGCTATTGGTTTAGATGTTACCAACCTGGATCAGGTTAATCAGTTGGTGCCTGCGTTATTAAACCGATATTCCGGCATCGATGTGCTATTTAATGTAGTCGGCAACAATTCTATGCGCACGGTTGAAGAAGCAACCGATGAAGAGTGGCGATTCATCATTGATACCAATCTCATGTCGGTATTTCGTGTCTCGAAAGTGGTGATTCCGGAACTTAGAAAGCGTGGTGGCGGGTCAATTATTAATATTTCATCTATTGCTGGAGTATTAGCCGAAAACCGTTGTAGCGCTTATTCAGCAAGCAAGGGCGCAGTAATAACACTAACCAAAAATATGGCAATGGATTTTGCTAAAGACCATATTCGGGTTAATTGTGTCTGCCCGGGTGGGACTTATACGCCGAGAATTCGGGGCTATATGGAGGCAAATCCAGGTCATGAAAAAATAATGACCGATCTTTGCTCACTCGGCCGCATGGCTGAGCCTGAAGAAATCGCCCGACCCGCATTATTTCTGGCATCTGATGATGCATCTTTTGTCACCGGCAGCGCGTTAATGGTTGATGGTGGCTATAGTGCCGGTAAGCATATTTCGCTGTTTGATGATGCGCCTTAAGCCTTTCAAGGTACCACTCAATAGTGTCGTGTTTGCGCCCAATTTGAGACAGAACTGATTAATTCAGCAGCTTTGTAAAATTAACATCGAAACCCAATGTGGATCGGTTTGTCTGTTTGTAAAGCGACTTTCGGAACCCGCCACCAATAACTGATCGAATAAAGTGGGTGGTCGCATTGATGTTGAGTTTGAAGTAACTCAGTAAATCTGGATGTTGATACTTGAAAATGGAGACTAAATGGCTAGAGCCAGCGATTTAGCGGTTGGCTTATTAGCAAATTTAGGTAATATCAAGTTTGTGGAAAGGACTCTGCCCTTAACAATTACGGGCCGATCGGCCTGGGACAGATAAATGCATTGCACGGAGCGATGCTTTTGTCTAGAAGAGGAGCTTTTCCATGAAATACCCGATGTTTAAGCAAGCCGTTCTCGTGTTTGCTGCCTCTAGTTTGATTACACTTTCTGCGACCGCGAAAGTTTCACCTGAAGAAGTTGCAACGCTCGGTTTAGAGGGCACCCTTCTAACACCTGTTGGTGCCGTACGTGCTGGGAATGCGGATGGCTCCATCCCCGCATGGACCGGCGGTATCACCGAACCGCCTGCCGGCTACACTCCAGGAGGATGGTACGTTGACCCTTTTGCGGATGATGAAATTCTATTTTCTATTACCGGCCAAAATTACAAACAGTACGCAGACAAACTGACAGCCGGAACTCAAGCGCTGTTTGAACGTTATCCTGATACCTTTGTGATGAATGTCTACCCGACTCGTCGCAGTGGCTCATTTCCTGACTGGTTCTACGAAGGTTCGCTACATAATGCAGCCAACGCCGAATGGTGTGGTTCTACAGAACCGACTCTGGCCGAGCGCTGTATTAAAAAAGAGTCTCACCAGCGCGGGGTCTGGTTTCCAATCCCTAAAACAGGCGGTGAAGTACTGTGGAATCATAGCTATTTTTACTGGGGAAAATCTTATACCGGTACTGCTTATGGCATGAATGTATTCGCCGATGGTAGCTATGCTGACCATATGAAGATAGATCGCTGGATACTGGCATGGGCGATGACCGATCAGGAAATGACTCAGGATGCCTACTTTCAGCGCGGTGGTGGTGCATTAATTTGTGGTAGCCAGGAAGATGTCTACCCGCCACGTACTGCTGGTCAGATGTTTGGTGGTTGTAATAGCTATGCCAACAACGACTTTGATGCCTATTTATATATTCCGGGACAACGAAGAGTTCGTAAGGCGCCGGAGATTGGCTTCTATGATAGTCCTGGAACAGGGTCTGACGGGTTGCGTACGGCTGACCAACGATGGGGCTGGGCTATTACCGGTAAAGAAGAGTGGTATGAAATGTCCGCGCCGATCAAGAAGGAATATTACGTTCCTTACAACTCTTATAAGATGGCGCAGCCTGGAGTTACCTGGGATGACCTTGCTCGTCCGGGTCATTTGAATCCAGATCTAAAACGTTATGAGTTGCATCGAGTCTGGGTAGTTGAAGGTCGGACGCGTCCGCAGTTCAGACATTTGAGCCCGCATCGCCTAGTTTATGCAGATGAAGATACCTGGGTGGCCACCAACGCGGATATGTATGATGCTCAGGATAGTATCTGGCGGGTATCCGAACTCTATAATATTAACTTTTATAACCATAAGTTCACCCAATTCTGGGGTGATGCCCATATGGATCTGGTTAATGGCCGTTATGCTTGCGTGAATTCTTTCTACAATATTGGTGTGAAAGATGACAATGGCCCGCCGGTCTACAACGATAAGCCAGACTGGGATTATCAGAAACCATCTGGATTGCGTAAACGAGGTGTTCGTTAAGTCATTACTATCATCACTAAAAATGCAAGGGGCCCAACGGGGCCCCTTGTGCATTTAGAGTTTAATGATTGTTGGAAGGGTGCTCTAGTCAACGAAATCGGATGCAATAATTTGCCAAACTTTCATACTGAGTCTGCGAAAAATTGTTGCTCCGCTCAAATTGACAAGACTTTTCAGGAATTTTGCTAAAGTTTTTTAAATTATAAACAGAGTTTTTCCTATAAGAGGTTTCTTCATGGCCCCGCTTGTCTTAGTATGTCGCTGTTGCATATGAAGTAGCCTCAAGCTGCTTTTGACTACAGCATATGGATTTGCCCTCTTATCGCTTGGGATAACATCAGCGAAGGGGGCTTTTTACTGCCTATTTTTGGCGATGAAAAAGAGAGGAATAAGGATGAAGATCAGGAATATGACGCGGGCTGTGCCTGCGTGTCTGTTGTTGGCAGGTATTGCCATTACCCCTGCACAAGCTAAAGTTTCTGCCGAAGAAGCAGCACAGCTTGGTGTGACAGGTACCCCATTGACACCATTAGGTGCTGTCCGCGCCGGTAATGCGGATGGAACCATTCCAGCCTGGACCGGTGGTATCACCGAATATCCTGAGGGTTACACCCCAGGCGGCTGGTATGTTGACCCGTTTGCTAGCGATGAGATTTTGTTCACTATCACCGCTGATAACTATAAACAGTATGCGGACAAGTTAACCCCGGGAACCCAGGCGCTGTTTGAGCGTTATCCCGACACCATGGAAATGAACATTTATCCAACTCGCCGTAGTGCCTCCTTTCCGGATGCTTACTATACGGGTTCGATTAAAAACGCGACTAACACAGAGTTTGTTGGTAGTGATAAGCCCACGCTGGCAGAACGTAGTGTGAAGCGGGAAACTTATACTCCAGGTGTTTGGTTCCCTATTCCTAAAACTGCCGGTGAAGCACTTTGGAATCACACCTATTTTTACTGGGGTAAAGATTTTAAAGCTACCGCCTACGGCATGAATGT
>JAHRWJ010000103.1 GCA_019090185.1 Immundisolibacteraceae bacterium | reverse complement strand
GTGAGTACGGTGGAATGTTGTAAAAACTGGGCAATTTCGTTTAATGGAATTAAAGGAATAGAGCGTGGGTGATCTTCACGAATAATTTTGGGAGATAGGTGTATTTCTCCCCCACTCGCCTGGCTAGGTGTCGGGTTGACGACCAGTTTGGGGCCTTCCGAGGTGTTAATCAGCGCGATCACATCACCTGGATAAATCAGGTGTGGGTTGCCTATCTGTTCGTTATTTTGCCAAACGCTTGGCCAGAGCCAGGGGTTTTGCAAAAACAGATCCGCTATCTTCCAGAGTGAATCTCCGGTTTGAACAACATAAGTTTGCGGAGAGTCGGTTTTCACTTTTGGAATATCTGCTGCTGCTAGTGAGAGCGAAAACAGCAAAATAGAGAGCAATCCGATCAGTTTCTTGATGGTCATGCCTTTTCTCTGTCGGTTACAATTTCACAAAGTCAGCTAGCGAAAAATTTGTTCGGTATTCAACACAGATATTTTGTGATGATTACGAAGATAAATTAACGGTAGCCAGTTTAAAGTAATTAGAGAATAAACGCTCGTAACCCCTATGTCTACATTAACTATTTTGGAATTTCCGGACGACCGGTTGAGAACGATTGCTAAACCGGTAACCATGCCCGACTCTAATTTGAGCGATTTGGCGCAACAGATGGGGCTGGTTATGTATGCCGCTCCAGGTATTGGTTTAGCTGCTACCCAGGTCGATCAGCCCTATCGACTATTTGTGATGGACCTCAGCGAAGCTCAGGATAGCCTCGAAATATTTTTTAACCCGGTGATTCTGGAGGGTCATGGGGACACCAATAGTGATGAGGGTTGTTTATCGGTTCCTGGGTTCTATGAAAACGTAGAGCGAGCAGAACAGATTCTATTGCGTTGGCACAACGATCAAGGTGAAGTTACAGAGCAGCGCTTCACGGGAATGGCTGCGATCTGTATCCAGCATGAGATCGACCATTTGGATGGCAAGTTATTTGTTGATCACATATCCAAGTTGAAGCGTGACAGAATTCGTAAAAAATTGGTCAAGATAAAGCGTCAGGCAGAGCTCGCTTGAGCTTGAGAATTGTATTTGCGGGTACGCCCGAATTTGCAGTGCCATCTTTACAGGCGCTGGTCGATGCCGGTCATCAGGTGGTAGCGGTTTATTGCCAGCCCGATAGGCCTAAAGGTCGTGGTAGGAAACTATTGCTTAGCCCGGTTAAGCAGCTTGCATTAAAACTGGGTTTGCCGGTTAGGCAACCAGAAAAATTTGCCGGTGATGTTCAGTTACAGCTAATTGCTGAAGATCAGGCCGATATATTGGTAGTTGTTGCTTATGGGCAAATACTGCCAGAAGTTGTGCTGAATAAACCGCGGTTTGGATCGGTCAATGTTCACGCCTCTTTGTTGCCCCGATGGCGAGGTGCTGCCCCGATTCATCGGGCCATTATCAATGGTGATGAGCAGACCGGCATTACCGTTATGCAGATGGATGCGGGTCTGGATACGGGTCCAATGTTGTTGCAGGAATCCTGTGTAATTGGGTTGAATGAAACCACTGGCCAGTTACATGATCGATTGGCGAAGCTAGGAGCAGAGTGCCTAGTGAAAAGTGTCAGCCAGATCGAGGGTGGGCGTAGTGAGGTGACTGTGCAGCCCGAAATTGGCATGACCTATGCCAAAAAAGTAGAGAAATCAGAAGCCCGAATCGTATGGGACAACCCAGCGCTGGCAATCAATCGCCAGATTCGTGGCTTAAACCCTGTACCGATGGCCTATTCATTTCTTTCCAGTGAACGAATCAAAATTGTTGGTAGTCAGTTATCTGATGTGCCGGTTGACGCGGTGCCAGGTGAGGTTGTTAAGGTTGATCCTTCTGGGTTAAGCGTAGCGACTGGGGATGGGGTGTTGGTGTTAACTCAACTGCAACCTGCTGGCAGTAAGTCGATGGCGGTGAGAGATTTCTTAAATTCTCGACAGCTGGTGGTTGGCCAATGTTTTGGTGAGGATTAATGCTGATTGTCAGCTCGGGTAATAGAATTAGACAGATGTGAAGTGCCAGGATGTGTAGGGCAGTGGTTGAGGTAATAAGTTGATGTTGATGCTTTCATCGTTATTACGAATGTTCAGGGGGTTGTCGTGCGAGTTTTGATTCTAGGTGCGGGGCAAGTGGGTAGCACGGTCGCTGAGACGCTGGTCGGCGAGAATAACGACGTTACCCTGGTGGATTCAGATGCGGATGCCTTAAGGGCAATCGAAGATCGCCTGGATTTACGTGTAGTGCAGGGCCATGCGGCCAACCCGGTCATACTGCGTGAAGCGGGTGCCCGTGAGGCGGACATGCTGTTAGCGGTCACCAGTAATGATGAAGTCAATATGGTTGCCTGCCAAATTGCTTACACCCTGTTTCATACGCCGATGAAAATTGCCAGAATTCGGCAGCAGGCTTACCTGGAAGCACAGGAGTTATTTGATCGTCAGGCGTTTCATGTTGATGTGTTGATTAATCCGGAGCAGCTGGTAACCGATTACGTACAACAGCTGATTAAGTACCCCGGCTCCCTGCAGGTGTTGGATTTTGCCGGCGGTAAGGTCAAGCTGGTGGCGATGCGTGCTGATCAGGGTGGGCCAATGATTGGCAGTAAATTGGCCGCTATCCGAGAACATATTCCAAAACAGGACACCCGAGTCGCAGCCATCTACCGAGATGGCGAGTCCGTTATCCCCAACGGGGATACGGTGATTCAGCCCAAAGATGAAGTGTTTTTTCTGGCAGCTACGCCCGATATTCGTAAGGTGATGAATGAGTTTGCGCCATCACAGAAGGGGGTCAAGCGGGTGGTTATCGCTGGTGGCGGAAATATCGGTATGCGCCTGGCAGAGGCGCTGGAGCAGGACTACAACGTTAAGTTGATAGAGCGTTCACCCCAGCG
>JAHRWJ010000102.1 GCA_019090185.1 Immundisolibacteraceae bacterium | reverse complement strand
TTGCCTTTGCTATTGAGGCCAGCGATCATCGACACAGAATGAGCGCCACTGCTGGCTTCTCGGCGACTACCGACGTAAACCGGCTGCATGCCGACCTGACCCCAAAACCGGATCAGTCTGCTGGTGGCACCAAAGCTACTGCCGCACCAATCTAAACCTTCCTGGCTAGCCCGTTGTTGAATATGGTGGACCAGCTGCTGGCCAATTCCACGGCCCTGCCACGCAGGGTGCACCACAATCCGCATGATCCGTTCACCCTCTAACGTAGCAGATTCCTTGAGCCCGAGGTGACCGGCGAGGGTCTGGGGTAACAGATGTCCCCGGGGACGACGTTCACCGGCAAAAATCTTACGGGCAAGTTTTTTATCCAGGTCTCCTTCGCGGCTCACGAGTGCAGTCGCGACAATGCGTTCTTCATGAGTAAGTGTCCAAACCCGAATATTTGGTCCATCCAGGAGCTGACGCAGATCTAAAGGCCGGGTTCGATAGTGGGCCAGTACCAGCAGCCCAAACAGATTGCGCAGGGTTAGCTCGTCATGGATTAAGTCATCCCGATTGATGCGAGTAACCTTTAACTGGGCGGGATCGATGTTATCTGGACAGGGCCGTTCATCGGTACTGGCATCGAGCATCAAGCAATGAAACAGCGCCTTCTCTAAAGGGTCATTAACGGCAAACCGAATCGGCTGATGTAAAGTGATTTTTTTCCAGCCAGGGGTCTGTTTATCGAGCAGGTCGCCAAATCTCAACGCGAAGCCGCGGCCACTACCCTCATAGCCGTGAACCGTGGTGGCAAAAGCAATACGAGAATGAGTCTTTAATAGCTGCTGGAGCATCGGCAGCGGCAACCCGGCGGCTTCATCCACCAATAGCAAATCGCACCGAACCGGGTGACTGATCAGCTTATCCGGGGCAATAAACTGCAGCTGATCAACCTTGTTTGATTTCTCTAGCATCGGTAACGCATGGTTAAAAAGGTTCTGGGCAGCCGAGCTACGGGGGCCGGTCACCAGAATGCGTTTGCAGCGTTCCGACAATAGCTGGGCAGCTGCGATTCCTAACGCGGCAGACTTTCCTCGCCCGCGATCTGAGATCAGCAGGGCAGGTCGACGGCGATGACCGACAACCACGGCGGTTACTGCATCAATCGCCAATTGCTGGTCTGGCGTGACCCCTTTGGGCTTTAGCGCAGCTGCTGGCTGGTTTGTAATCGGCTCTGGATCAAATTGCCAGGGTTTGCTAGTCGACCAGTGAACCACCCGCTGATCCATGTGTAGCTGTTGAATGAGTCGGCGAATAAATCGGTTACCGACCTGCTCCGGTGTCAGCGGATGAACTGCAATTCTGGCTGCGTCCAGGTCAGGTTGTTGTTGCCATTGTTCCGGCTCAGGGGTCATCAATAGCGCAATTCCACCGGCTTTGACCGCTCCACAGGCGGCGGCAAAAGCATTCGGGTCGAAACGGTTATGACTATCGAAAATCAGTGTTGAGATTTCCTTGCCCAATAACTTTTGGGCTTGATAAGTGCCCAGATGGGTAGAGCCCCGCGGCGGGTGATCGCTGATCCAGGTCACACCCGGGGCGAAACGCCTGGCAATCACCTGAGCAATGTCCAGACACTCCTGATGAGGACCAGAGAGCCAGACCAAACGCCGCCAGCCGCGCCAGTTCGATTCGGCCATTAGGGCGTCCAGCATGTCGTTCTGCTGCTGATTGAGTTCTGTTGGTAGTTTGGTGCTATTGGGCAAAGGTTTGGTTACCAGTTAATGATTCACATTAGAAAAATTAAAACCATCCACAATCAGGTCATTCCACGGATTGAGCAGATGCGGGTGCATTTTGAAGCCAATAGGATTATCTGTCGAGGTTGGCTTGTTGGTGGGCGGCCAGATGTTTCCTTGAATAAGATCTCTGCTTCCTTCACTTAAATCAGAACGGTTATTTTTGTCGATTCCGTGCCGATCCTATTTCGGGATGTTAGCGAACCCTTTATGCTTACCATTCACCGATTCCAAAAAAAAACAGGTAGAGACGCAATAGGTTAACGAGGAGAGAGCAATGGCTACAGGTTTAATTTCGGCAGATTCACATATTATCGAGCCCCCAGGATGCTACACCGATCACATAGAACCTAAGTATCGTGATGTGGCGCCACGGATCGTTCGTCATGCGGATGGTTTCGATACCTACTACGTTCGAGACATGCCAAAAACCGCCAGTGTCGGCTTGCTGGGTGCGGCGGGGCTACGTGATAAGGCGATGCAGGATTTCGTCGCCGGAGCGACCTTCGACCAGATCCCCCGTGGCAGCTGGAACCCGGCCGACCGACTGCTAGCTCAGGACCGAGACGGCGTTGCCGGCGAGCTGATCTATGCCTCCCTGGGCATGGTGCTCTGCAGCCATCCCGACTATGACTATATGAATGCCTGTTTTCAGGCCTACAACCGCTGGCTACAAGGTTTCTGTGACGCGGCCCCAGATCGTCTGTTTGGCCTCGCCCAAACCGCCGTTACCTCGGTGGATGCAGCTATTGAAGATTTTAAACAGGCTAAGGAGATGGGTTTTGTCGGCATGATGATGCCCGGCAGTCCGCAGCACGAGGATTACGATCACCCTGACTACGACCCACTCTGGGCCTGTGCAGAGGATCTGGATCTACCGATCTGCTTTCATATTCTTACGGCCCGCACCGGCGACCTGGCCACCGCGATGACCGCCCAACGGGGCCATCCATTGAATGCCTTCTTAGGCATCATGCGCTCGATTCAGGACATCATCGGCCTGTTTGTGCTCGGCGGAATTTTCGAGCGTTTTCCAAAACTTAAGCTAGTCTGTGCCGAGGGCGATGCGGGTTGGTTGCCGCATTACTCTTATCGTATTGACCACGCGGTCAAATTTCATGTGCCCGGAGGCAATATCGAAGGTTTTTCAAAGATGCCCAGCGAATATATTCGCGATAACGTCTGGGTTACTTTTCAGGATGACTGGAGCGCCTTTAAAGTTAAGGACCTGCTCAACATTGATCACCTGCTTTGGGCCAATGACTTCCCCCATTCCGACTCCACCTGGCCCTGGTCACAGGAGCTACTGTCAGAGCATGCCGGTGGGTGTAGCCAGCAAGAGCTGGACAAGATTACCGGAGGCAATGTTCGCGCGCTGTTTAACCTGCCGCACTAGGTGATGGTGGTGATCCTGATGTCACGGGTTGATTACCTGAATGGCGTGAGCGGCCGTGGGTGATACCGCAGCGCTGGCTTTTGCCACCCTGTTTGCGGTGATCGACCCGGTTGGGGTTGCTGCCCTATATGCGGTGTTGACGGTTGAGTACAGCCCGCAAGAGCGTAATAAGACCGCGCTTAGAGGGGTGGGGATCGCGACAGTTATCCTGCTGCTGTTTGCGTTGACCGGTGATCAGTTGCTGGCAAGGCTGGGGATTACCCTGGCAGCACTGCGCACCGCCGGGGGCATTCTGCTACTGCTTATCGGTATTGATATGGTGTTTGCCCGTGGCTCCGGCGGGGTATCGACCACCCCCGCCGAAACCCTGGAAGCTCAGCAGCGTGCCGATATCGCAGTGTTTCCGCTAGCCACTCCGCTGATAGCCGGTCCCGGCACCATGAGTGCGGTTATTTTGTTAATGGCCAGCGCCCGCGGTAGCGTTAATGCTCAGCTAGAGGTCATCGGGGTGATGTTGCTGGTATTGCTGATTAGCTACTTGTTGTTACGGGTAGCGGGTCAGGTCGAGGCCTTGCTGGGCAATACCGGCTTGAAAGTGGTGAGTCGAATTCT
>JAHRWJ010000101.1 GCA_019090185.1 Immundisolibacteraceae bacterium | reverse complement strand
TGCAATTTGAAGGCCTGAAGTGGCATAACGAAATCAATAACACGCCTATCGCAAACGGCGGTACAGGCGGCGATGGTGCCAATGTCTCGATCGTCGGCCACCACATCAAATTTTTACGGTCGTCTTTTCGGGGTGCGGGTAACTGCCAAAACTTCTCTACCCTGGCCATTGGCCGCGGCGCAACCGAGGCACAAAACTGGAAACCCACCCACCATATACTGATTGAAGATAGCTGGTCCTATGGCCTCGGTGGACGTTACAACGTCTCTATTTTTCATGCCGAAGAAATCATTATCCGGCGAATGGTGCTACGCCATGATGGCGGTTGGAACGGCGCCACTGAAGTGGCCGGTTGCAAGAACGACCCAGAAGCAGCGATTGCCACGTACAACTCATCCGATGTCCAGCTACAAAACGTCATCGTTATCGATAGCGACATCCCTTACTCTGCCCCGGGCGGCACCCCTAACGGCAACTGGGAAGGCACTATCTACACCCTATACAATGCTGAATCGGGAGTGCAGAACGTAAACAATCCGCAAAATGACATCGCCAACGCCAACGTGCTTGGTGTCATTCATGACAATACCGGCAGCACGATTACCGGCAGTATCATTTTATTTGCTCACGGTAACGGCTACAAATATGAGGTGGGTAACTCATCTCAGGTCGCTAACGCGGATGGTGGTTTCCCGCCTAAATCGGTCACCAGTGCCGTGTTACAAGATAGTGTCGTGCTTAACGCTGCAGTTCATGGCCTCACTGTCGCCACTGGCGGTGGCGGCTCTGCACTGATTGAAGTCGATATTAATAACGTACTCATTGCCACCACCGAGACCAACACTGCGACACGCATGAACTTCGGCGTTCGTGATAACGATGGCGCGGGCAACAACGACCTGGACCTGAATAACGTGCTGATTATTGGCCATGAAAATAATGCTTTACTCGATAGCGGGGGCAATTTGGGTTTTGATGAAGTCAACGTTGACTGTTTTGACGCCAATGGTAATAACTGCCTAAACGCACTTGGGGCCAGCCCGATTGGCAGCGATGTTAAATTTCCGCTTCGACTGGAGGCCGGTGCTGCTATCACCAGCGGGCCCACGATCATTAAACGGGTGGGGGCGACCGGCACTTTGTTAGATGACGGTGCCACCTCAACAAACCTAACCGCAACCGATCTCTGGCCCTGGCCTTATGAGTCGCGAATTAAAAAGGATTTTTCTGAAGTGGCTGGCGTTGGCATCCGTCGCTGGACTGCAACCGACCTAACCCTGACCGAGTACATCTGGAATGCACTGGGTGCTGATGTGGCCACTGATGGCGCGAGTGCGGGCATTCTGATGGGCGTTCCTAGCGGGGTGGGAGTTCCTTAGAAATTCCATGCGGTTAGCAGTTATTTCACCGGGTTTCTTGGTGATCATAGGGTGGTGTGGGCAGCTCTAATATGTCTCCACCGCAGTTTAGTGGCGTTCGAATCTACCCTGGGATTTCAATAGCAGAACCCGTGACTGGTACAGATGAACCAGACCCCGCTCAAGAAAAGATCGCTAAGTTGCAGGGCTGGTACGCAAGTAGTAAGACGTTGGGTGGCGACGATGAAACAGGCTCACCGGAGAAAACATGATGCTCAAGGGGCTTGATTAAGTGCTCTTCAGGCCTGATGCTGCTTTTTAGTTGCGTTTGCTGATGGATTGTTGATAGCTGTTATTTCACAACAAATTTTCATTTCTGTTCCGGGATTGAAAAACAGATTTTAGTGCCACCTAATAGCGAGGGAGATTCAACCCAGGTTTGTCCGCCGTGATTTTCAATGATCCGTTTGACCTCAGCCAAGCCGATTCCCGATCCAGGGGTTGCCGGGTCTAGTTGATCAAATAGGACAAAAATTCGGTGCTGAAACTGTGATGCAATTCCACGGCCATTGTCATCAACAAAAAAGCACTGTTTCTGATCATCCCATCCCAGCTCAATATTGATTGGCACGCCGGTACGACAAAATTTAATCGAATTTTCGATCAGGTTACGATAAAGCTGTGCCAGCCGTGCTCGGTCACCGGTTACCGACGGTAGATTAGGCGCCACTCTGATGGTTGCGTTAGCCGCGGCTATCTCCCCTGCAAGCAGTGCTAATGCCTCATTTATAACCAGGTTCATAGCCATTGCTTTATTAGTATTGGGTTTGATCCGCAGGAGAGAAAACTCAAGTAATTCTGAGAGTAAATCATGCATTTTTATGGCGGCAGCATTAATCCGGCGTAGGTCTTGTTCCGCGTTCTCAATGTCGTTATTGGCAAGGTTTTCGGCCAGGATTTCTGAAAAACCTTCTAGTGTGACCAGAGGGGTCTTTAAGTCGTGGGAGATACTAAAAGTGAACTGTTCAATATCGGCTTTTTGCTGTTTGAGTTGCTTGACATAACGATGGCGTTCGGTCATGTCCCGAGCAACGACGACGACAAAACGCTCGGTGCCAATGGTAATCGCCTTGACGTGGGCCTCTATCGGAAATTCGGTTTTGTCTTTGCGAATCTCCATGACTTCTACAGTGACTTTTTCGGAGCCGTTTTGCAGCTGTTGGACTCCCTCGCCATGTTTATGCAATTCTCGCTTCGCGGTAAATATTGAAACCGGTCTGCCTTTAACCTCGTCGAGGGTCCAGCCATGGCTTGTGACCAGTTCATGGTTACAGTCGACTATGGTGAGGTCATCTTGTTTGAATAGGCAGACGCCATCGGGTAGCGCATCGAATATCCGTCGATATTTCTGCTCGCTGCGCTGCAATGCCTGTTGGGCGGCTACCTTGTCGCTGATATCGAGAATCATCGCAGCGACTACGGTTTCGCCCTCCCATTCCGATAGCTGAACCCAGATATCAGCTGGATAGTGACTGCCGTCTTTGCGATGGAATTGGGTGGTGATTTGATCCCAGCTGACCTGTTCCCGCTGTTTGTTTTTAAGGTTTGATACCCGATCCCGTATCTCTGCCTCATGGCCGTTCAAGATCAGCTCGAAGCAGGGTCTGCCGATAACCTCGTCAATGTGATAACCGCTGTCTCGGCAGTATTTTTGGTTGGCATAAAGCACGGCCATGTCAGCGACACGGGCGATGATGAGTCCGGTTAAAGAGCCGTCCAGCAGTTTGCCAAATTCGACATAGCGTGACTCGGTTTTTTTTTGCCTGGTGATGTCGCGGAACACGCCACTGCTGATGATGGGGTTGTCATCGTTTTGCTCGCCATAGGCAACTAGATTGCGGATTTGGCCATCGGGGTTAATCACCCTAAATTCGAGGGTTAACGGTCGTTTTTCCTCAACGGCGAGTTCCAGTGTTCGCCGCAGTAAATTGACATCATCCGGGTGTGTCATCTGCTCCAATGTAGAGTGGGTCCAGTTAGAACTTTGTTCTGCTGGGTCTTTCAGATGGGTGAGTGGGCTCACGCTGATTACTCTGGTTTTAGAGTTGTATTGATATTCCCTAAAACCTGCCAATGATTGGCTATTACGTAATTTCTGTTGGTCTTTTTTTACCGAGGTAATATCGTTATGGGAGGCAATCACCCGTAGGGGCCGCCCTGCCGGGTCGAAATAAAGCTTGCCGACGCCGTGCATCCAGAGCCAGTTACCAGCGGCGTGGCGTAGTCGAAAATCGACTACTATTTTGGTCTCGCTTTTTCCAGCGCCAGGTTGATAGAGCACCTCCTGAAGCCGGCTGACATCCCCGGGGTGAATGATTTGGCTAAGTGTTTCGGCTATTTGGGACGGGAGCTTCTGCGCAGAATACCCGGTTGACTGACACCAACCACTACTAATTTCGTAACAGCCTGATATTAGATCAATATCTATTAACCCTTCACAAACAGCGTCGGTAATTTCTTTAACTCCAGCTTTCAGATCTGCTTGCCGATCATGTTTATCTGTTGCCAGGGCGGATTGAGCTTGCCGCAACCTGAGCAGCAGCAAGATGCAGATAGCTGTTATCAAGGCCAGGGCAATGGATATTGGATCTGTGGCAAGGGGCATCAACTCAGCCTTAGGATGTTTGTGAATGTCATGGCCTAGATGGCATTGAAGTTATGAGGCCCCCGAAAAACCCCGGTTACTGAACGCAAATGCCGTGGGGGAGCAGAATGAAGCAGCTTTTGACGGTATTCAGCGTTATGGCGGGTGCCCTCACTCGGGGGGGGGCAAATCAGCTGGTCTAAACCTGCGATCAACCGAGCAGTAGAGACCCTGAGGCCACACAGAAATGGCTGACCTCAGATGGCAGGTAAGAAATTTGGGCTTATCAGAGGCTCCCTAAATCAGTGGTTTCCAATTAGCCCCTCACCTGGTTAAAGTCATGTTGAAAGTTAGTCGGGCCAAATTGGTAATAACTTGAATTTTGTTGCCCTGCCGTAGGCTGATTGAAATTGGCGCTGACGGCACCGCTAGACAAAACCCAGGCAGCCGGTCGTTGAGGCAGAGATAGAGAGAGCGGGACAAGTGAGCTACCCGGGGTTTAGCGGACAGATTAATTAAGCAAAAACAAAAATTGTAAGTCGACCTCTAGCGGCGTTCGGTGATCTCGATTTTGATGAGTCCCCTGGCGATGGTAGAGCACGTCAATAAAGCCAAAGGTAGCTGATGTTGCAATATCCTTGGTTGTAAACACCCGCAGCCGGATAAGCTCAAATTCCAGCGTGGCAGAGAAGCTCCCAGCCACTGTATTGTCCCAGTGGCCACTTTTACGAGACATGCTCGGGGTCATCGAGTTTTGCGCCAGCAAATCCCGATAGGGTTGAGCTGCATAAATCTGTAATCTGTCCTTGATCACTATGATGAATCAGCCCATGACCTGGTTGTCGGTGGGCGATGGCCATCTGCTGTGCACTTAGAACCAAAAGCCTGGCTGTTGGGCAAGCACGGATGCTGGCTTGACTCCCTCTTAAAGCTGACGAGCTGTTTCGAGTTTGAATTTTTTGGTGTAATGCTGACGAACTTGCATCGAATATCTCCTTGAGAAGCAGCGTCCTCCCTTTGAAATGCCTGTTAAATGGGGTTAGTTCACTCCAATAGCGCTCTCATCCCTCAAAGGTAGTAATTTTTTGGGTTTGCGCGAACTCGCTACGCTCAAACAGCGCGCTGCACTGA
>JAHRWJ010000100.1 GCA_019090185.1 Immundisolibacteraceae bacterium | reverse complement strand
GTTCGGAATTGCATATTTACTTTTACGGAGTTCATTCTTGGAACAACAACACGGCGATGAGATCGATGAAGACGATGACCAGGAAGAGGTCATTAGTCGCAGTCAGATAAAACGCGAAGCGATTGAATTTCAGCAACTTGGCAGACAGATTTACGAGCTGCCGAAAAAAAAGCGCAACACCTTGCCGCTGGATCCGTTACTGCATGAGGCCTTTGATGAGGCGGATCGTATCAATAGCAGCGATGCACTGAGGCGCCATTTTCAGCATGTGGGCAAGTTGATTCGTGACTTGAATGCGGATGAGCTTAAAAGTGAATTGGCCAGCTTAAAACGGGCAGCACATTTAAAAGGTTCGCGTCATGACCTGCTAGAGCAGGCGATTAAGGGGCTACTCCATGAGGGCCGGAACGCCAGCGAGCCGTTTTTGGAAAAGTACCCTCACGCCGACCGGCAGCTGCTTAACCAGTTGATTCGCAACACCAGTAAGGCGGAGTCTAAACGCGAAGAGGGGGCAAAAGAGACCCCGGCGATGAAAAAATTAAAGCAGTATTTAATCCGCATAATGAAGTTGTAGGTGCGATTTGGTGTCACCTAACCGAATATTGAGAGTTTCCTGTAACTGCACTGGCTCAACTTTCGGTATGCTGTTTTGTAACAAAATGATTGCTAGTTCGTGAGGTTTTTCGGTGTTATCTCGTCTGGTTAGCAATCCAGCGGTTACTAGCCATTTAATTCGGAGCGCAGAGTCGATGAATAAGCAGAGCGATCAGCAGCAAACTAATCCAGAAGTAGAATCCGCCGCAGAGCAAGCGGTTGACCTGGGTGGTGATATTAAATCTGCTGTCAGAGATATCACCATGCAAGCGCTGAGTAAGGGCAAACTCGATACCGATCAAATTCGTGGCGTGGTCTCATCGGTGGTCGCCGGAGTGACTCGTGGTGCCGAGAAAACCGAAAACAGTTCGCACGGCTCTGTGCGTGATGCCCTGTCCGGACTTGATGAAGCGCTAGCCAGCTCGGTGCAGGCCTCGCGACTGGCAATTGAAGAGGCCGCTGGCCAAGTGGGTGCGTTGGGTAGCAACGAATTCAAGCGGGCAATGGATGACCTTGGAGCCCTGGAAGGACTGTTTTTAAACACCATAAAAGAGGTGGCTGCTTCTACTGAAACTCGGCTTAAAGCAACCCTGACCGATTTTGTTGATCACGCCAAAATCAGTGGTACTGCGGTTGGCAAGGCGGCGGCCCAGGCTGTTGCTCTGCTGACTAAACAGCTGGGTAGTTTACTGCTTGAGGTGGCCGGCGAGGGCGCTGATGCAGCGCTGCGAGCAGGCGCTCAGTTATCAGAGGTCGCCGCCGGATTGCTTGAAGGTATTTCCGACTCGTTAAAGGCGCGCAGCGAAAAAGGTAAAGAGAAACCTGAAACATAGCCGCAACGTTACTTAAACGAGTCTTTTATGCTTTGGGAAACCCTTAGCGCTGCCCGCGATCTGGGCCGCCTGCAGCAGATTACCTCGATTTTAATTCGGTATGGATTTGGTGGTCTGGTACGGCGGCTGGGCATGGCCAGTGTGCTTGAGCGCGCTGGTAAGGTAGTGCATTGGAAACAGGCAGCCGAGCTGGCGCAACTACAAACCCCGGCCCGGGTTCGGCAGGCGATGGAAGAGATGGGGCCGACCTTCGTTAAACTGGGTCAAATTCTGGCCACCCGGGTTGATCTGCTGTCACCGGAATGGATTTCTGAATTTGAGAAACTCCAGGATCGCGCGCCGCCGGTGGCTTTCGCACTGATAGAACAGCAACTCACCGAAGATTTTGGTGCACCCCCTGATGAGGTTTTTAACGACTTCGATAGTGAGCCAATTGCAGCGGCATCGATGGCACAGGTGCATCGAGCGCGATTGGCTGATGGCACAGAGGTCATCGTTAAGGTGCGTCGACCCGGTATTCGGCCCATCGTTGAGGCTGACTTAAGACTGCTAACCCGGCTGGCTGCGATCACCGAATCCGAAGTCGCGGATCTGCGCCGTTATAAGCCCAAAGAACTGATTCGCCAGTTCACCCTGTCAATGCGCAGCGAGATGGACCTGGCAGCCGAGGGTCGTAACGCCGAGAGAATCGGTCATAACTTTTCTGACAACGACGCTATTGTGGTGCCCGCAGTCTTCAGTCAGTGGAGTGGCGAGCGGGTTAATGTTCAGGGATATATTCGCGGCATTGCTGGTCGCGATTTTGCCGCCCTTGATACGGCTGGTCTGGATCGCAAACTACTCGCGCGTCGGGGCGCCGAGGCAGTATTGAAAATGATCCTTGAGGATGGTTTTTTCCATGCCGACCCCCACCCCGGAAATATCTATTACCTCGAAAATAGCCGCCTTGCCTTTATCGATTTTGGCATGGTCGGACGGTTGCCGGAGCATCGTCGCAACCAGGTGGTTAATCTGCTGCATGGGCTGGCGGAGCAGAACGCGCCGCTGGTGGTGGATGTGTTGCTCGACTGGGCCGGGGACACCCAGGTAGACACCGATACCCTGACCAACGAGATTTCTGCCTTTGTTGATCAATACCACGGCGTTGCACTCAAGGAGCTGCGTTTGGGCAAGATGCTCACCGATCTGACGAGCTTGCTGCGTGATCACTCTCTGTGCCTGCCGCCGGATCTGGTGCTATTGATTAAAGCTTTCATCACCCTCGAAGGTATGGGTCGCCAGCTTGATCCAGATTTTGACATGGTCGCCACCGCCACGCCGTTTCTACGCCGCGCAATGCTTGCCCGTTACGCGCCAGATGCGCTGGCTAAAAAAGGCTGGGCAGCGGCCACCGGTGCGCTGGATATTCTCACCGGGTTGCCTCAGGATTTGCGCAAGCTGTTGCGGGCGGCTCGGCGTGGCAGCCTCAACGTGCAGATTGACATTGCCCGGCTTAATCAGCTTGGTCATCAGCTCGACCGGGCGGCCAGTCGACTGACTGTGGGCGTGGTTACTGCTTCGTTGATTATTGGTTCCTCTATCGTTATGACCGTGCAAGGGGGGCCGACCCTGCTTGGTCTGCCTCTGTTTGGGTTGTTGGGGTTTCTGGGGGCATTTGGCGGTGGCCTCTGG
>JAHRWJ010000014.1 GCA_019090185.1 Immundisolibacteraceae bacterium | reverse complement strand
GCGAGCGTCAGATTGCACCCTTGATGTATGCCACTTTAAAATCGGTTGCAGACCAGCTGCCTACCGTTAGTGATTACAATTTGTTAGAGCAGTCAGCAAGGGTTGCGCTGAATAAAGCAGGCTTTAAAGTTGACTATGTCGCTATTTGCGATCGCTACCTGCAGCCAGCAGATCAACAGACCCGTGAGCTGGTGGTTTTGGCTGCGGCAGAGCTTGGTAGTGTTCGACTTATTGATAATCTGGAAGCAGAGAAATTATTGTCAGCGGCCGGATAGAGCGCACATAAATATCAGCGAATAGTTAAGCAGATCAGAACTTGGCTTGAATAGCTCTTGTAAAGAGACCAGAACAGACCAACAGTTGAAACAAAAGTAGTAACGGAGTAGTTTAGTACGATGTTTACGACCATGTTAAAGACCAAAATTCACCGCGCAACTGTCACCCAGGTGGAGCTAGATTACGAAGGCTCCTGCGCAATTGATGATGACCTGCTCGAAGCTTCCGGCATTCGTGAGTATGAACAGATTCAAATCTATAACATCACCAGTGGTGAGCGTTTTACCACCTATGCGATCCGTGCCGCTCGTGGTTCAAAAACGATTTCCATCAATGGTGCTGCGGCCCACCGGGCCGATGTCGGTGACAAAATCATCATTGCGGCATTTGCTGGTCTTGATGCGGCTGAACTGGCAACTTTTAAGCCCAAGCTGGTTTATGTCGATGATGACAACAACATCTCCCACACCAACCAGGACATACCTGTTCAGGTAGCCTGATATTCCCCCAATGCTGCAAGTCGTCGTCGCAGTGCAGGCCAGTTAAAAGCGGGTCCAGGGTCTGTTTTACGACCCGGTGCGATCATGCTGTGGCCGGTAATGTGCCGCGCGGTGATGCCGGGGTAGGCCGTGATTAATAACGCCAGTACTTCAACCAGTCGGTCGTACTGGGCGGGTGTATAAGCAATTTCATCGCTGCCCTCTAGTTCAATTCCCAGAGCAAAATCGTTACAGTTTTCCCGGCCTTGCCAGCTTGATTGGCCGGCGTGCCAGGCGCGTTCGGTAAAAGGCACGTACTGGGTTAATTGGCCATGACGATCGATTAGCAGGTGGGCGGAAACTCTGAGGCCGTTAAGCGCAGCAAAGTTGGTTTTTGCGGAGCAATCCAGTTGATTCAAAAATAGCTGCGAAATAGCTGCCCCCCCAAATTTACCCGCCGGCAGGCTAATGCCGTGTATTACCACCAGATCAAGGGTCGCTGATTCGGGTCTGCTGTCTCGATTGGGGCTTAACTGGAGCCTGGCCAGGTTGAGTAGGCCGTCAGGGTTGGTCGATAATGGTGGGCTTTTGTTCAAGCGGGTTTCCCGGTTACGTTTATTGATGGCGCGCACTGCACTAAACTAGTGAAGCTTTTAGTCGATCTGATATTGTATTTCTGTTTTCACAATAGTTTATAAACGGCTGCATACCCGATGCGTGACCTGGGTTGTTGTTCAGTCATTCTGGTTCATGGCCCTGGCGTTATGTCAGCTTTATCCTGGTTTTAGTAGATCTTGAATTTATCATCTCTTTTTGTCGTTTCAGGTCCTTCCGGTGTTGGTAAAACCAGTCTGGTGAAGGCGTTGACCGATAGTAATCCGGCACTGGTCTGTCCAGTTTCCTACACCACGCGTCCGCCGCGCCCGGGAGAGGTGCAGGGAGTAAATTATCATTTCGTTGATGCGGATAAATTTCAACAGATGGTCGGCAATGATGAGTTCCTGGAACATGCTCAGGTGTTTGGTAACCGATATGGTACCGCTCGGCAGACGGTCCAGCAGCAGCTCGAACTTGGTAAAACTCTGCTGTTAGAAATCGACTGGCAAGGGGCAGCGCAGGCCCGCAAGTTGTTCCCCGATGCGACCACGGTAATGATTTTACCGCCATCTATAAAAGGGCTGCGGCAGCGGCTACAAAATCGTCAGCAAGATGATGAGGAAACCATTGAGCAGCGCATGCTTGAAGCCACTCAAGAGTTAAGTCATTACGGTGATTTTGATTACCTGATCATTAACGAGATTTTTGACGCTGCCCTGATAGAGCTTGAGTCAGTGCTGGCGGTAAGCCATTTGCGCAGTTGCGCCCTTGCGGATGAAGTAAAGCGGCTGTTGCCAGAGTTGGATGGGCTCTAAGTTGTTGCTGATTTAAAACCGGTTGAGGGCTTTACCGCCTAGATGGGTGAATTTCTTTATTCCCATTCAGGTATACTGGGCGGTTCGCGACATAAGTTGCGCCTGATTTTTTAAGACTTAACTTTCACTAAAGAGATCATTGCATGGCCCGTATAACCGTTGAAGACTGCCTCGACAAAGTAGACAACCGCTTTGACCTGGTGCTTGTGGCCAGTAAACGAGCACGGCAAATTGCTTTCGGCAAAGAGCCGCAGGTGCCTGTCGAAAACGACAAAGCCACCGTTATCGCGTTGCGAGAAATTGCTGCTGGACTGGTCACACCGGATATTCTGAATGAAGTAGAAGTCGATCCGATGGATGCCTTCGAAACCATCGAAGAAACTGCAGACGGTGAAGAGGCTGTCAGTGAAACAGCCACCACCACCGAAGCTAAGGTAGCCGCAGCTTCAACAGCTGCCGAAACTGAAAAAGCGGTTGATAAAGAAGAAAGTGCAGCGCCTGCTGCAGGTGAATAACCCAACCTGAGATTGCAATGGTTTCAGCGTTGGAGTCACTTAGCCCATTAGTTGAAACCTATCTGCCGCCCGCCGAATGTTTGGCGATTGTGCGGGCGACAAATTTTAGTGCTGAGGCTCATAAAGGCCAGCTTCGAAAAACCGGAGAGCCTTACGTAACCCATCCCATTTCGGTGGCCAAACTGCTCACCGAAATGCGCATGGACGGTCCCAGTATTCAGGCCGCATTGCTACATGATGTGGTCGAAGATACCGACGTCAGCAGCGAACAAATTGCAGAGCTGTTTGGTGAGGAAGTTGCCTCACTGGTCGATGGGGTAACCAAAATTACCCAGGTCGACTTCGCCACCAAGGCCCAGGCTCAGGCGGCCTACTTTCGCAAGATGTTATTGGCGATGACCGATGACCTGCGGGTTATTCTGATCAAGCTTGCCGATCGTCTTCACAATATGCGCACCATTGAGCATATGCCGGCTAAAAAACGGCGACAAATCTCCCGTGAAACCCTGGAAATTTATGCACCAATAGCCAATCGGCTCGGCATGCACAAGTTTCGTCTCGAACTCGAGGACCTGGGATTTGCTGCGCTTTATCCAATGCGCTACCGGGTTCTCAATGAAGCGGTGCG
>JAHRWJ010000099.1 GCA_019090185.1 Immundisolibacteraceae bacterium | reverse complement strand
TTATCGCAGCGCGACCTGGTTCGAGAGGCGGTTCATACCCTGGCCCGGCCCTGTCTGTTTGCCACCTTAACCACCATTGTCGCCTTCATCTCGTTACTGGTCAGTGGTATTCGCCCGGTCATCGATTTCGGCTGGATGATGACCATCGGCCTGGTGATTGCCTATAGCAGTACCTTTCTGGTGTTTCCCGCCACACTGGTGTTATTACCCACAAGCCAGGACGATGTAGACCCGCCTGGCGGACCCAGTTTTAGCGCCCGACTCGGCGAGTTCACTGAGCGTCATGGCGGCTCTATTCTGGTAACCAGCCTGCTGCTGGCGGTTTTCACCATCAGCGGCATTGGTCAACTGGCGGTCGAAAACAGCTTCATCAACTACTTCTCTGATAAAACCGAAATTCACCAGGGCATGCTACTGATCGACCAGAAACTAGGTGGCACCACACCGCTGGATGTGGTGTTTAAACTCAGCGACGCCACGGCAGAACAACAGAACGACGATGCAGACCTCTGGGGCGACGACGACAACGCTGGCGCTGCCTCCGATGAGGATCTATGGGGCGATGAAGACGACGATCTCTGGGGCGATGAAGTTACCGAGTCTGCAGAGCCGACCGGCAGTAGCGATGACCGTCACTGGTTTACCCGCGATCGAATGCAACAAATTCGAGTGGTGCATGACTACCTGGATGGCCTGCCGGAAACCGGCAAAGTCATGTCGATGCGCAGCATGATGGAACTGGCCGAACAGTTCACCGAGGGCGAACCCCTTGGTGACCTGGAACTGGCCCTGCTCTATACCCGGATCCCGGCAGAGTTTCGGGGCCTGGTCATCGATCCCTATGTTTCGGTAGAGAACAACGAAGCCCGTATCAGCATGCGACTGGTCGATTCGGACCCAAACTTGAAACGTAACCAGCTGATGGAAAAAATCCGCACTGACCTGGTTGAAAAGGTTGGGCTAGCGCCAGATCAGTTTCAGTTGACCAACATGATGGTGCTCTACAACAACATGCTCCAGAGCCTGTTTCAGTCACAAATATTGACCCTGGGTGCGGTTTTTATTGGCATCATGGCCATGTTTCTACAGTTATTTCGCTCCATCACCCTGGCCATCATCGCCATTATTCCCAACCTGCTGTCAGCCTGTTTTGTGCTCGGCATCATGGGTTGGGCGGGTATTCCACTGGATATGATGACCATTACCATCGCCGCCATCGCCATCGGCATCGCGGTAGATAACACCATTCACTATATCGAACGTTTTACCGTCGAATTCCGGGTCGATCAACACTACATAGAGACCATGAAACGCTGCCATAGCAGTATCGGCAAATCGATGTTTTACACCTCCTTAACCATCATCGTCGGATTTTCCATTTTAGTGCTGTCGAATTTTATTCCGACTATCTACTTTGGCGTGCTCACCAGTCTGGCCATGTTGATCGCCATCCTCGGCGCGCTGCTACTGCTGCCGAGGCTGATTATTCTAACTAAACCCTTTGGCGCGCAGACGGGCAGCTGAAATATGGGGGGTGATTAACCTTCAGCTCTCATTCCAAATACAACACAGACATCATCACCCCAGCCCTGGGATGAAACTTTTGCAGTTACTGGCGGGTCAGTAGTACGACTAATCGCGTTTTCATTACTGAGGAAACTTCGATGGATTCCAGAGCTAAAACCCGAGCCAAAACTAGCACCAGATTGGGAGCAGGCATAACAGCTGGCCGGCCGATGACTGCCCTGCTCGCCCTACTATTGCTAACAGTCGCTCTACCCAGCCAGGCAATGCGTTGCGGCACCCGCTTAGTGGCCACGGGCGACACCAAGCTGGAGGTAGAACATAAATGCGGCACACCCAGTTTTGTCGAAGGTTCCGGTATTATTGAAACCGAATCAGAAATCAAAGCCGCTGAAAGGCTCAACCAGCAGCTGTTGCTAATCGGACGCCAGCAACAGAGCCGCAGCCAACCGGTAGAGACCTGGCACTACAATTGCGGTGCCAATCAGTTTTCCCGGGTGCTGACCTTCGTAGGGCCTTTCCTGAAAAAAATTGATACCGCAAAGCGTGGTTTTGGCAATAGCGGTTGTAAACAATCGGCGACCCCTATACCCACTGACGATGCAGTGGTGTTAACCGAACCATCCAAACTAGCAGAAAAATCCCCTAGCAGTCGCCGCGCCCTCGATGCCGCAATCGAATTCCGCGAACTCCATCAGCGCAACTTAAACGCGACCACTGAACAAAATTCTACCCCTATCAATGTGCAACGTCACCAGGACGATCAGGGGCAATGGCACTACTCTGCTGTGCCATAATTTTTTAGCGCGCAGCTCAGACCAGGCAGGTTTTCAGCCTCGCCAAACCACTAACCCAAACACCCACTTCAAACACCTACAGTAGTTCGCAAATTACCCTCAATATTGGCGGCTTTTTGCCGCTATTAGTAGCTGGTAAAACTCGCCTTGAAGCTGACCCGCGCACAGCTTTAAGTCCCGCCCCTGACGGCACTGCTACTAAGAATTCAAAATAATGGCCCCGGCGACCCTTCCTACTCCCCCACAAAAACCTGCACTACCGGAACAATTCGATCGCTTCAAGATCGTCAAAGTGCTCGGCGAGGGCGCTCAAGGAATTGTCTATCAGGCGTTTGACCCCCACCTGGAACGTCAGGTGGCTATCAAAGCCATTAAACAAAACAACGATCAACCCACCGTCGGCGGCGAGCATGCTGATGGATTAAATGCGTCAGAAATGCAGATATTGCTACGCGAAGCACGTACGGTGAGTAAGTTTCAGCACCCTAATATCGTCAGTATCTATGAAATCGGCTACATCGCAGAGGCCCCTTATCTGGTGCTTGAGTTTGTCGATGGTCCCCTGCTATCGGGCATCATAAAAGCTTGTAAGGCGGGGGTGCCGCCCAAGGATTTTTTTACCCTGGCAAGCCAGATACTCGAAGGGCTGAGCTTTGCCCACGACAACGGGTTCATTCATGGCGACCTGAAACCGGCCAACATTCTGGTCACCAAAACCAAAATCGCCAAAATCACCGACTTTGGTATCGCCCGGGCGATTGGCGAAAAAAGCGGCGATGCCATGACCGGCTCGCCGCGCTACATGGCACCTGAATATATAACCGAAAGACTCAATTCCCCGGCGTCAGATCAGTTCGCCATGGGTATTATTTTTTACCAGTTACTGACCGGAAAACAGCCGGTGACCGGCAAGACGCTGGAGGCAATCTTCGCGCAGATTACCGCCGCCAAGTTCCCCGCGCCATCGACGATAAACTCATCCATTGACCCCAAGCTCGACGCGATCATTGCCAAGGCATTAGCCCTAAATCCACAGCAACGATTTGCCAATGTCAGCGAACTCAACAGCGCGTTACAGGAATTTGACAACCAGCGCCAGGCTGATGCGACCATGGCGCGCACCCCACCAACAGTCGATAGCCTACGCAAACTACGTCAGAAAATTCGCGACCAGAAAGATTTCCCTTCTCTGTCTAGCAGCATCACCAATTTAAACGGCTTGTTCGCCGGCAGCGAGAAAAACGCCGACTCTATTGCCGCCGTCATTACCAAAGATGTCGCCCTCACCAGCAAAGTAATGCGCATCGCCAATAGCGCTTATGTACCCCATGCTGGCGGTGAAATCAGCAGTCTGTCCCACGCGGTGATGATGCTGGGCTTTCCCGCCATACGGGAAATAGCCGCATCGTTGATGATGATCGACATGCTCAAAGGTGACGAGGATTCCGCTGCCGTGAAAGAGCAGCTGGT
>JAHRWJ010000098.1 GCA_019090185.1 Immundisolibacteraceae bacterium | reverse complement strand
CCCTGGCGAATTCGAATCGAAATTTTCTCATCATCGCTGGCATCGAGCATATCGCGATGAATATGGGTGAAAGTGGCGATCGGTGCCATTTCGGTTGAACCCCAGGCGGTGTAGATCGGCACGTTATAGTTCGACAGATAGAATTCCATCACCGCCCGTGGCGTCGCCGAACCACCGAGCATAATTGTGCGTAGGCTACTCAGGGTCGCATCGCTCTGTTTTAAAAGGCCCATCAGCTCAACACCAGTGCTCACCGCCGCCGCAAAAAAGCTGACCTGCTCCTGCTCTATAAGGCTCAGCAGCTCTTTGACATGAGGACGCTCACCGGGCAATACCACTTCGGCACCCATCCAGGCAGCTGCAAACGGAATGCCCCAGGCGTTGGCATGAAACATCGGCACCATCGGCAAAAAGGTGTCTCGTTCCCGAACCGCCATTGAATCGGCCATGCACAGCGCACTGGTGTGCAGATAGATTTGCCGGTGGGTATAGGTCACCCCCTTGGGGTTGCCGGTGGTCGCCGAGGTAAAACACATGCCGGCCAGGCTATCCTCGTCGAGTTCGGGTAGTTCAAATTCCTCATCACCCTCAGCAATCAGATCTTCGTAACAGTAGATCGGCGACAGCGTGGTTTCAGGAATCTGATCACCCAGAACGATATAGCCTTTAACACTGGGTAGTTTTGGTGCTAACCGTTCCAGCACCGGAATCAGATCCGGGTCGACAAACAGTAGTTTGTCTTCGGCCTTGTTGATGATGTAGGCAATATGTTCGTCGGTCAGCCGCAGGTTAATGGTATGCAGCACCGATCCTGAACAGGGCAATGCGAAGTAGAGTTCCAGGTGGCGATAGGTATTCCAGGCCAGGGTGCCAAGGCGATCGCCTGGCTGCGCGCCGAGGGAGGCCAACCGACTGGTTAACCGTCGCACCCGTTTGAGCATGTCACCGTAGTTGTACCGAAACAGACTGTTGTCCGGCAACCGAGAGACAATCGAATTGTCCGGAAAATAGGTGCCGCCACGTTCGATAAAGCTTTTGATATTTAACTGCATGGTTCCTCTCCCAACCGTGAGTTCTGTTTCCCGGTTATCTACTGGTTGATGTTAACAACGGCCAGAGCTGTTCACCCCCGGCAGCCACTACCTGGCCACCGATCAAAGTGGCCCAGACACTCTCATTGCCATATTCGTCACGCCATGACCAGAGTCGTCGGGTGGCATGGTGTAACGGATACTCCTGAGTAAACCCCATTGCTCCATGCACCTGATGAGCAATTCGCGCGCCCATGCCTGCGGCCTGACCCGCCTGGGTTTTAGCACTGGCAATATCGAGCAGGTCACCACTAAGAGTAGCTTTATCAAAGCTCAGCGCTGCCAGCCCAGTCATCACCGATGCGGCCTCAAGATCTGCGGCCAACAACGCCAGCTGCTGCTGAATTGCCTGAAATTTGGCCAACGGCCGACCGAACTGTGACCGTTCCTGCACGTAGTTATGTGACAGTTCCTGAGCTCGACGCAATGCACCGACCAGCTGGCCACTGCGTGCCACTGCGCCAAGTTGCCAGAGTTTTTCTGCGCTGCCATTGGCAATATCCGTCACCTGACTATCTTTCAGCTTCTGAGCAGAAAAGCTGAGTTTGTCTCGCGCTTCGCCAGCCAGGTTTTTGCCCTGTTCAGCACGCCACTGGTCAGCTTGTAGGGTCAGCAATTTTTCAGCCCCATTCAGGGTTACTATCACCAACACCTGATCAGCAAACCGGCCCGCTGGAACCCTGGGTAACTCGCCATCAAGCAGCCAGCTGCCCGCAGCGCCGCTAAGCGAAAGTTGAGCACTCAGGGGCGCAACCGTCACCAACCCGTCGGGTAGGTCAATGTTGGCCTGGGTTACCAGCCAGGGGGCCAACAACATCGCCTCAGCAACCGGTGCTGGCAGTGAATAACTGGCAGCTAACCGTAATAATTCAATCATCAGCGGCAAGTCGGCTTCAACGCCGCCCTGAGCTTCTGGTAGTGCTGCCCGGTGCAATTCGAGCTCACAAATTTGTTGCCAGAGTTCAGCGTCGAAGCCACCCTCTTCGCTGGCCTCTACCCGCTCGGGCGTACATTGATCACGCAGCAATCGCTCGAGGCTATCGAGTAATAATGTGCCTATTTCGTCACTCATCGCAGTCCTAATCCCCGAGCAACCACGCCCCGTAGGATTTCATTGGTGCCGCCCCGCAACGTGAAGCCGGGCATATGTAAAAAAGATTCCGCCAGCAATCGATCAAGCTCGTCGTCGCTGCCGTATTCGGGTTGGGTTTCCAGCAGCAGGCGAATCTGTTCAACCATATCACCTTCAAACCGGGTGCCCAGGTCTTTCACCAGCGCGGCTTCGACGTTAGGTGCTTCACCCCTATCCAAAGCCGCCGCTACCGATACCGACATGCCCCGTAACGCCCTCAACTGAGCAACCATGCGACCTATCACCAGCTGTTGACCACGATCTGCATCCTGACCCAATCGCTTTAACAGCGCCACCAATGCAGGAAAGGTACTTAGAAACCGTTCCGGACCGGAACGCTCAAACGCCAGCTCGGAAGTCACCTGAGCCCAGCCATCACCCTCTTTACCGAGCAGGCAATCATCACCCACCTCAACGTTATCGATGATCACTTCATTGAAATGATGTTCGCCGCTGAGCAGATGGATAGGACGGATGGTGATGCCCGGGGATTTTAGATCAACCAGAAACTGACTGAGTCCGGCATGACGGTCGTCGCTGAGGGGCTGGGTACGGCAAAATAGAATAAAAGAGTCGACTCGATGGGCGCTGCTACACCAGATTTTTCTGCCATTAAGCAGCCAACCACCCTCGATTTTATCGGCCTTGGTGCGCGCCGATGCCAAATCCGAGCCACTGCCGGGCTCGCTCATGCCAATCGCAAAGTAATGTTCACCGCTGGCCATTGCCGGCAGATATTTCTGTTTTTGCTGTTCGGTGCCGTAACGCAGCAGACTTGGGCCACTCTGGCGATCGCCAACCCAATGTGCCGCAACCGGCGCACCGGCGGCGAGTAACTCTTCGGTGACCACATAGCGGTCCAGCGCGCTGCGCTCGTGGCCACCATACTGCTTAGGCCAGGTCATACCGAGCCAGCCGTTAACCGCAAGTCGCTTACTAAACTCAAGATCGAAACCGCCGAGCCATTTATCACAGCCGGGTAAAAAGCGCTTTGCCGCGAGTTCTGCGCTAACAAAATCACGCACCTGCTGACGCAGTGTTTCCGTCGCTGCTGGCAGTACTGCCGGGTTAAGTCTGACTGACACCCTGTCTCCCTGAAATTATTTTTGGTTAAAAGCGTAGCAACCTGGCGGCTGCATCAGCATTCAACCTAGCCTGCAAATATAGCCCGTTGCAGCGCCCCAGTTCTACCACCGGAACTCATTAACGCTGATTATTTCTATCAAACTGTTCAGCCCTAAAAAAACGGCCCTACCTGAATTTAGTCGCCATCAAT
>JAHRWJ010000013.1 GCA_019090185.1 Immundisolibacteraceae bacterium | reverse complement strand
ATAACGTCAACGCCAACCTGGTCAGTTAACCGTAAAGTTTCTGCGGCAAAGTCCTGATCGTTGTAAAAAATAATGTCGTCTGCGCCCGCTGTTTTGGCAATCTCTGCTTTGGCTTCGGTAGAGACAGTGCCGATCACCCGCGCACCTTTCATTTTGCAAAGCTGAACTAGCAGCTGGCCCGCGCCGCCAGCTGCCGCGTGAATTAGTACCTGGCTATTGCTGTCTACTGGATAGGTACTGTGGGTGAGGGCGTGACCGGTGAGGCCTTGAAGCATGCTGGCTGCAGCCAGTTCCAACGAAAGCTCATCAGGCACCAACACCATGCGCGCGGCAGGCACGCACACGTATTCAGCATAGCTTCCGGGCACATTTGGATAGGCAACCCGGTCGCCGGGTTTAAACGCTGTAACATCACTACCAACGGCTTCAACCACACCGGCTGCCTCTAACCCCAGAATGGCTGGTAGCTCCACGGGGTAAAGACCTGAACGGTGGTAAGTATCAATATAGTTGACGCCACAACTGTCTATTTTTATCAGTGCTTGATCGGACTCAGGGGAGGGCCGCTCCAGCGTTGCATAGTTCAACACCTCGGGACCGCCAGTCTTTGTTATCTGGATGGCATGCATTGGTTGATAATCCTCTTTGAGTAGCATCTGACGATGAATGGTTTTTCAGGAAGTGTACAGGTGTCGAAATGGTAAAAAGATGGTTTTTTTAATGGCTGGAAACGTATAGTTTGACCAAATTTTACTGACATGACTGATAGCCAATAGCGATTATAAGATGAATAGAAAAATAAAGGCTCGATCGGCAAAGGCCTTAAAACAGCGGGTGGTCTCAGCCGGTGGTATTCAGGCTGTTACGTTTGACCTGGACGATACCCTTTGGCCGGTTTGGCCTGCGGTAGGGCGGGCAGAGCAGGCGATGGTGGAGTGGTTGCAACAGCATGCTCCGCGCATTGTTGAACAGTTTGGTGTCGAGGGACTGAGAGATTTGCGGGATCAAATTGCGAAAAAAAAGCCAGAGCTCAGTTATCACATTTCATTGATGCGCATCCTTGCCATGCGGGAGGCAGCGGCAACCGCTGGTTATAGCCCGGAGGTGGGCGAGCAGGCCTTTGAGGTGATGTGGCATGAGCGCAATCGGGTAGACCTGTTTGACGATGTAGTTGCAGCACTTCACCAGCTAGTGTCATTAGGGTTGACCGTGGGGGCGCTAAGCAATGGCAATGCAGATGTTAATCAGGTTGGGTTAGGCGGGTTTTTTGATTTTGCGCTGAATGCGGTCAGCGGAGGAGCGCCGAAACCGCATGAGGCGATGTTTGAACGAGCGGCGAAAATGGCGAATTGTCAGTGCCAGCAGATAGTGCATGTCGGTGATGATCTTGATAGTGACATAGCTGGCGCGAAGGCTGCGGGAATGGTGACGATTTGGTTGAATCGGGAGGGAGGTAAATCGACAAGTGATTTAGCTGATTTTGAAATCAGTAGTCTGTCCCAGTTGTCCTCAATTGTTGATCAGCTCTTGTCATTTACTGCGCAGCGGGGATGAATTAATAGGTGTAAATCAGCTTATACTAATCTACCGACATTCGACCGATGTCAATTCTGACTGAGTCCGGCGGTGTGTTGAAAGGTCAGTCCACTTCAGCGGTGTGCGATTGGACAAATAGTGTGTTTAGCAGCCGTTTGAACTTCTTCAGAGGTTTCTTAAGTTAACGAAACCTAAAACAGTCTCAGTGATGTTGGTTGTGCCCGTGTCATTCAGGGATGTTGAAATTTTCGTTCTGATAGTCGGTTTTACTTCAAGCATGCTGTTTTAAATGGCGTGGTGACCGATAGCGGTTGAGACCTTAAAACGTAATGGAATAGCGAATTAGTTAATGAGCAAGGAAAAAATATTTAGAGTTTGTTTTATGAATCAGGGCAAGGTTTATGAGCTACATGCCAGGGAGGTCTCTCAGTCTGGTCTGTTTGGATTCATTGAAATTGGGGGTTTTGTTTTTGATGAGGCCAGCGCGATTGTGATTGACCCGTCGGAAGAAAAATTACGCAGTGAGTTTGCGGGTGTACGCACTACCTTCGTCCCCATGCATTCGGTCATTCGAATCGATGAAGTTGAGAAACGAGGTGATAACAAAATTCGAGAACTGGATGAAGGCGCCAATGTGACGGCTTTTCCGTCGCCTATTTACACACCTGGAACCAATAACAAAGAGTAGGCAATCTCGTGCAACTGAATGTCGCTACTGGCCGCTCAGAGGTTGAAGCGTGAACAGAGAGGTTGCCGATACTGAAGTTGGCTAAGGTGATGGTTCTTCGCTGTCGGTGAAACGAATGATTTGCCGGCGGTCGCGTTTGGTCGGACGACCACGGCCCGCGTATTCAACAGCAGGCTGTGCCTTTAATCTGAGGCGGGTTGTTTCGCGTAGTTCGAGGCTGTTTTCTGTTTCTGAAAAAAGTGTCGCAGCCTGGGTTGCCGGTCCTCGGCGATCACTGAGCTGTAGTACCTGTATTTCCCGCCGGTAGGGACCTTGGGTAATGGTGACCAGGTCATTCAGGGAGAGCTGGAAAGCAGGCTTAATCGCGTCGCTGTTAACACGGATTTTGCCACCTTTTATGGCTGCAGAAGCAAGCGCGCGGGTTTTATACCAGCGCGCTGCCCATAACCATTTATCGAGACGAACTCTTTTTTTGTCGTCCTTACCGGATTTGTCCCCTGATGTTGCTCTGGAGCGAGGCAAAGCGTTAATTCCGGTACAAGCTAATTAGCCGTTGAATAGTGCTAGCTTAATCAGCCTGGCTTGCTGCTATCTAGTTAATTAACAGGTCGTCAGGTGACTTGCCGCTAGCGATAGCGTCTTTGAACCATTTTGGTTTAGGACCACGACCGGTCCAGGTTTGGGTTGGATTACCTGGGTTTTGAAATTTTGGTGGGGTTTTAGGGCGGTTAGTGGTTTTACGGCTGCTAATGCCACGGGCCTCTGGCACCACTTCAATGGCGACACCGATGGTCGAAGCAAGTTGGCGCATCTGACGCATGACGTCGGAACGCTTTTCTTTCTGGATTTTCTTAATCATATCTTCTGCGCTGGCAATCAACGCATAGAGCTCTTCAATAGATAAACTCGAAAGATCAGTACTCATAATATAGCTACTCCATTGCTGCTATCTCAAGGGATGCGAATATTAGCAAAGCCTTTTTAAAAAGAAAACCAGTAATCTAGATAAAGGGTTTCTATCTAAATAGATTAGGCGGCTTTATTTGCTATTTAGTAGGTCGATGATCGAGGGCTGTTTGTTTTCTTTATCGCTAATAATAGTCGGTGATTAACGGTTATCTTTTAACTCGCTATTCTGGCTTTTGGTGAAAGCCTAAGTGCTGACAAAAGTAATGTAAAAAAAGGGGTGGAGAACCTAGATTCTCCACCCCTTCTATAAGCTGCTATCTTGTTCTGTAAGAGGGTCTTTTTTGCGTTTTAAAGTGGTTGGTAGACCTTCTTACCCGTTTTATGAAACTCGATTGATTTTTCAGTAAGTCCTTGATTAACAGCAGTTTGTAAGCTGTCGAAGCCCTCCTTAGCGGCGTAATCTCGAACTTCCTGGCTGATTTTCATCGAGCAAAATTTGGGTCCGCACATGGAGCAAAAGTGGGCGACCTTGGCAGACTCTTTTGGCAGGGTAGCGTCATGATATTCGATGGCTCTTTCTGGATCGAGACCCAGGTTGAATTGGTCATGCCAGCGAAACTCAAAGCGAGCTTTAGATAGAGCATTATCTCTAATTTGGGCCCCCGGATGGCCCTTGGCTAAATCAGCGGCGTGAGCGGCTATCTTGTAAGCGATAATGCCTTCACGAACATCTTCACGATCTGGCAGGCCAAGATGCTCTTTAGGCGTTACATAGCAGAGCATGGCGGTGCCATACCAGCCGATCTGTGCAGCGCCAATAGCCGATGTGATGTGGTCGTAACCAGGCGCAATGTCCGTGACCAGAGGTCCGAGTGTGTAGAAGGGTGCTTCATCACAATATTCGAGCTGTAGCTCCATGTTCTCTTTAATCATCTGCATCGGTACGTGACCTGGGCCTTCAATAAAGGTCTGCACGTCATGTTGCCAAGCAATTTGGGTCAGCTCGCCGAGGGTTTTTAATTCACCCAGTTGGGCTTCGTCATTGGCGTCCGCGGCGCAGCCGGGTCGAAGTCCGTCGCCCAGTGAAAAGGTAACGTCGTAGGTGCGCATGATTTCGCAGATATCAGCGAAATGGGTGTAAAGAAAATTTTCTTCGTGGTGAGCAAGACACCACTTAGCCATAATGGATCCGCCGCGGGAAACAATCCCGGTTAGTCTTTTCGCGGTCATCGGGACATAACGCAGCAGAACACCTGCGTGAATGGTGAAATAATCTACCCCTTGCTCTGCTTGCTCAATTAAGGTGTCGCGGAATATTTCCCAGGTCAGGTCTTCGGCTTTGCCATCAACCTTTTCCAGCGCTTGATAGATGGGGACGGTGCCGATTGGCACCGGACTATTGCGCAGAATCCATTCACGGGTCTCATGGATATGCTTTCCAGTGGACAAATCCATAATGGTGTCGGCGCCCCAGCGGGTGCCCCAAACCATTTTGTCAACTTCCTCTGAAATCGATGAACTGACCGCAGAGTTACCAATATTGCCGTTTATTTTCACCAGAAAATTACGTCCAATGATCATTGGTTCGAGTTCTGGGTGATTGATGTTGGCGGGGATAACCGCACGGCCTCGTGCCACCTCGCTTCGAACGAACTCAGGGGTTATCTCTGTTGGCGTATCGGCGCCAAAGCTATTCCCTGGGTGCTGTTGGATCAGCACTGGGTCGGTGATCATTTCTCGGCGTTGGTTTTCGCGAATGGCGATAAATTCCATCTCAGGCGTAATCACACCCTGACGAGCGTAGTGCATCTGGGTGACGTTTTTACCAGTTAGCGCGCGTCTCGGCTGGCTGGTGAACTCAAACCTGAGGTGAGCGGTCTGCGGGTCAAGTTGACGTTCCAGGCCAAAATCTGAAGAGACGGTGTCCAGGGTTTCGGTATCTTGTCGGTGATCAATCCATGCCTTTCTTAACGGGGGCAGGCCCTGGCGAACATCAAGCTTTTCATCTGGGTCACTATAAGGGCCAGACGTATCATAAACCGTGATTGGCTGGTTGGGCTCTTCGATTCCATCACGGTCATGGGTCGATTCGACGGTGATTTCGCGCATCGGCACACGGATGTCGTCACGACTTCCGGTGACGTATATTTTTCGTGACGCTGGAAAGGGCTTAATAGATTCGGGGTTGAAAGACGCTTCGCGGTTACTGAATAATTTGTCGTTAGCGTTCATAAGCTGGGGTGTCCCTGGTAAAGATTAAAAGCTGATGGTAAGCACGCGCGGCCATTTAAGCTGTTCTAAACAAATGGCTGTTTCAGGTGGCGAGCGTAGCTAGTCCAACGAAGGCAGGATGGTTTGAATTTATGCTGGTTTTTTACAGCGCATATTGGGCCGCATGAGATAGCTTGTCAACGGCGTAATTGCGGCTCAGACGCGATCAAACGCAGGGGAAAACTCAATCGGAAATTGGCAAATGGATGTTCATCGATTGAGCAGTATGGAAGGCTGGAGCTTGGTCCAAACGTGGTAATATGCGCGGCTGTTTGGTATTGGTTTTTTGATTAGCCGCTGTTGGCGCATTAGCTAGGTTGGTTATGGTGGTCGCCACAACTTATACCGGCTTTCCTTACAAAATTATAAAGAGCTCACTGACTTATGACTCAGCCGACACTGGATCTGGCCCGCGATAACATGATTTTGAATCAGGTCCGGTCGTGGGGTGTGCTCGATGAGCACATTCTAGAATTGTTACGCAAAATTCCCCGAGAGCGCTTTGTTGCAACCGGGCTTGAAAAATTGGCTTATGCCGACACGATGCTTCCGCTGTCTGCAGACCGGCTATCGTTACCGCCGAAACTCGAAGCACGGCTTTTGCAGGCGTTGAACCCACAGCCTCATGATCGGGTACTTGAAATAGGTACGGGTAGTGGCTACTTAACTGCGCTGCTAGCGTCGAGTGCCGAGTATGTAACCTCTATTGAATTAGATCAGGGTATTGCCGATATTGCCCGCGAACGCCTACGGGCCGAAAGTCTCGATAATGTCCGAATAGAAATTGGCGATGCTACTGCTGGATGGATTAAACATGCGCCCTACGATGCTATTTTGGTCAATGGCGCTATGGCAGAGTTGCCGGAAGAATTCATAGCCCAATTGGCACCGGGTGGTCGGTTGATTTGTATCGTGGGTAAGCAGCTGCCAACTGTCTGTGTCAAAATCGTTAAAAACCACGATGGTGTCGTTAGGGATGCATTGTTTGAGACCGAGGTGCCTTATTTAGAAAATGCCGCGCCAGACGTTTCTTTCGAATTTTAGAGATGGATTTCAGGTGGGCGGTGATTGCCTGCACTATTTGATTTTGGGATGAATAAGCTTGATAGAGTCATTAACAGCAACTCAATTAGCGCAGCTGCTAGCTGGGGAGCAAAGTGCTGATATTCAACTAGTCGATGTTCGTGAAGATTGGGAGCTGGAACTTTGTAAATTACCCGATGTGCTTACCATTCCGATGCAGCAGATTCCGGAACGGCTGAAAGAACTTTCAACAGAACGGCAGTTGGTTTGTATTTGTCACCATGGTGCGCGAAGCATGCAGGTGGCCCAGTTTTTGTTACAAAACGGATTTGCTAAGGTGGCGAATCTGGATGGGGGGATGGACAGTTGGGCGCGTACGGTGGATCAAAACATCGCGCTCTACTGATCTGGCTGAGGTCGACCTGATGTGGCTATCAAATTTCAGTGGATGAAGGATTAAAAAAAGCATGAAGACGATAAAGCAAGTGATAGCGGTTGCGGTAATGCTGGCTAGTGGTGGGGTT
>JAHRWJ010000012.1 GCA_019090185.1 Immundisolibacteraceae bacterium | reverse complement strand
CAACATTCTCACCACCACGCTCAAGGCTTCTTCCACCACCTGGCAGAAGGCGGTTTGATTCACAGCCGTTTGATCATTGCCGGCATCAACCACTTTCGCCAGTGAGCGGTTCAGCTCATTAACCAGCTTCATGCCAGCCGAAACAACCGTGTTGAATTGCTCTTTATCAAAATCGAACTGGGCTTGCGAAAGTTGCTCGTAAACCACCCGGCGTAAATCCCGAAGCTCATCAGAGAGTTGTTCAACCGACACCGGCGAACCGGGCTGCAGAACTTCTCCAACCTGGTTTTTCCAAACCAAATATTGCTGCACCAGAGACCAGAGTCGTTTGATAAAGCGATTGGCACCGGCGACGCCGTCATCATTCCACTCCAGGGACTGATCTGGCGGCGACGCAAACATGGTGAACAACCGGGCAGTATCGGCGCCGTAACGGTCAATCAGTGCCTGCGGATCCACCGTATTGCCCTTCGATTTGGACATCTTGCTGCCATCTTTGAGCACCATGCCCTGGGTCAGCAACCGGGTAAATGGCTCATCGACGCTGACCAGGCCAAGATCGCGCATCATTTTGGTAAAAAAGCGGGCATAGAGTAGATGCAAAATTGCATGTTCAATACCACCCACATAGTGATCTACCGGCAGCCAGTGATTGGCGCGCTGATCCACCATGCCGTCGGCATCCGGTGCGGCAAAACGGGCAAAATACCAGGAGGATTCAAAAAATGTGTCAAAGGTATCGGTCTCGCGGCGTGCCGGTTGCTGACACTGGGGGCAATCAACCTGCAAAAATTCTTCCATCCGCGCCAGCGGCGAGCCAGAGCCGTCAACGATGACATTTTCTGGTAGCACCACCGGCAGCTGCTCTGCTGGCACTGGCACCACACCGCAAGCGTCGCAATGCACCACCGGGATCGGAGTTCCCCAATAGCGCTGACGAGAAATGCCCCAATCGCGTAAACGATAGTTGACCTGGCGCTCGCATCTACCCAACTCAGTCAGCTTATTCGCTAACTGATCAAAAGCGTCAGCAGAGCTAAGGCCGTCATAACCGGCAGAATTGGTGAGCACCCCTTTTGGTAAATAGGCGGCATCGGCGATTAACTCAGCCACATCGGTATCAAACCCTTCCGGTTTGACCACCGCAACAATCGGTAACTGATATTTTGTCGCAAATTCCCAGTCACGCTGATCATGTCCAGGCACCGCCATAATCGCGCCTTCGCCGTAGCTCATCAGCACAAAATTGGCCACATAGATCGGCAACAGGTCACCGGTCAATGGGTGCACCGCTTGCCAGCCGGTATCCACCCCGATTTTTTCCATGGTCTGCATTTCGGCTTCGCCGGTCTGACGAACCACGCAATCATCAATCGCCTGCGCAAGACTCGGATCACGCTCAATGGCCGCCTGAGCCAGTGGATGCTCTGGAGCCACCGCCATATAAGTAACGCCATAAAGCGTATCTGGGCGGGTGGTAAAAACTTTCAGGGTCTCTTCACGATCATGCAGCGTAAACTCAACCAGCAACCCTTCTGAGCGGCCGATCCAGTTCCGTTGCATGGTTTTCACCCGTTCGGGCCAGCCATCAAGCTGGTCCAGGTCGGTGAGCAATTCGTCCGCATAGTCGGTGATTTTTAGAAACCACTGCTCGATTTCGCGGGTTTCCACCAGCTCACCTGAGCGCCAGCCGCGACCATCGATCACCTGCTCGTTGGCGAGCACGGTCTGATCAACCGGGTCCCAGTTGACCATCGACTTACGTCGATAAACCAAACCTTTTTTCAACAATTCAAGAAAAAACCACTGCTCCCAGCGATAGTAATCCGCATCGCAGGTGGTCAGCTCCCGATCCCAGTCGTAAGCAAAGCCCAACTGGGCCAACTGGCCACGCATATAGTCGACATTACTGCGGGTCCAGTCCGACGGTGCCACCTGGCGTTGGATGGCCGCATTTTCGGCAGGCATGCCAAAAGCATCCCAACCCATCGGTTGCAATACGTTTTTTCCTAACATGCGCTGATAACGGCTGATCACATCGCCAATGGTGTAGTTGCGAACATGACCCATGTGCAACTTGCCAGAGGGATAGGGAAACATCGACAGGCAATAGAATTTCTCTTTATCCGGATCTTCCGTGACCGCGAACATTTTGCTCTCACGCCAATGCTGCTGCGCGCTCGCCTCTACCTGAGCTGCCTGATACTCGTTTTCCATCTATCTCTCTAAAGCTGAATAAGTTTGACCCACCGCCATTAGCCTGAATATCGGGCTAGCAACAGATCAGAATGGGGAAGCTGGTGTAACAAAAAAAGCAGCCGAACCGTAGGGGTTCGACTCCCCTGCGGACCGATATTTTTCAATCGATCGAATCGACCAACCGGTGACGTGGCCTGTGCTGATTTTGAAACCAGCTGCATTATAGCGGGTAACTAGCTTTGGGCGAGATTCCGAAGCCGGAATCAGCGTCTTTTAATTGCCCTGCAACCGGTGACGAAGTTGCAGCCCAACAAACCACAACGAGAACAGTAATAGCCCCCGCAACGGCCAGTCACCATATTCAACGTAAGGCGTGGCACCGCTGCGGGGTTGCAAGGTGCCGGTAAGTACGGTTTGCTGAAATTGCGGACTCTGCGCAATCACCCGTCCCTGCCAGTCGATCAGGGCAGTAATGCCGCTATTGGTTGCCCTGGCCAGGGGGCGTGCGGTTTCCATCGCCCGCATTCGTGCAATTTGAAGATGCTGGTGCGGCGCAATGCTATCGCCAAACCAGGCATCGTTACTGATATTTACCAGCAGCCCCGCCGCTGGCAGCATCTGCCTTATTTCTGCGGAGAATAAAATTTCATAACAGATACTTGGCGCAACCAATAGATCAGAAAAATTGAGCGCTATCGGCTGCTGCTGCATCGAACCGGTACTAAACGCAGACATCGGCACCTGTAACAGATCCAGCAGCCCGCCCAGCAAGTCCATTAAAGGCACATATTCGCCAAATGGCACCAGATGGCGCTTGCGATAGTCATCCCCACCAATCAGCTGTATACCGTTGTAATAGCGGCCACCGCGCGGCTCTTCAGGATTATCAGACAGGGGCATACCAACAATAATGTCGGTGTTCTCCTGCATCGACTTTCTGGTCAAGGCTGGCAGCAGTGAATCAGGCAGCTGGTGGGCAAAAGCGGGCAGCGCATTCTCGGGCCAAACCAACAGGTCTACCCCCCAGAAAGGCTCACTGCTTTGCAAATGACGGCCGACATTGGCACTCATCTGCTGCGGGTCCCAGCGGGTTAACTGCGGCACGTTGCCCTGCACCAAGGCCACAGAGAGGGTTGATCCGGTCGGCTGAGTCCAGCGACCGGGTACCAGCAGAGCCACCAGCACCAGCAGCAGCGGTAACAGGAATGCTGGCAATATTTTGTAACGGCGCTGAAAACAGACCATCAGCAGACTGGCAAAACTGGCGACCACCCAACTGATGCCCACACTGCCAACCAGAGGCGCTAACCCGGCCAGCGGGCCATCAACCTGAGAATAACCGAGCGTAGCCCAGGGAAACCCCGTAAACATCCAGCCACGTAATAGCTCAAGCCCCACCCAGAGTCCGGGTAGGCCAAGTAGATAGAACGCCCAACCAGATCGGGGCAACGGTAGCGGTGCTAAAGATGCAGAGTCATCTGTATCTAGAAATTGACTAGTGCCGCCGCAAACTCGTGCGACCACCCAGCCAAACAGTGCCGGATAGAGCGCCAAATAGGCCACCAACAAAAAGGTAGCCAGTGCCGACAGCAACACCCCCATATCGCCAAATCGATAGCAGCTGATAAACACCCAATGCACGGCAACCGCGAAATAGCCCAGGCCAAACAAAAATCCAGACCCCGCAGCTGTTCGGGGCGGCTGGCTTAACGACCAGTGAAACAGAGCAGCCAGCGCCAATGGCAGCAGCCACCACTGATCAAATGGCGCAAAACCTAGCGCTGCTAACGCGCCGGCAAGCAGTGCCAACAGAGGTTGAGGAAAACTCACCACTCTATTTCGCTATTGCGGCGACCGCCAGGGTGCCAATACGCCGTTGATCGGCCTCAACCACCCGAAATTCAAAACCGTGCAGCAAGATCTGTTCGCCAACCGTTGGCACCCGGCCAAAAGCTTGCGCAACCATGCCGCCAATGGTTTCGAATTCGCTGTTGTCTAGCTGGGTTTGGAAATACTCATTGAATTCATCGATGGTGGTAAACGCATCGACCTGATGTAGACCGCCCTGAAGTGGCTCAATCAGCTCATCCTCATCGGCGTCATGCTCATCTTCAATCTCGCCAACGATCTCTTCGATCACATCCTCAATGGTAACCAGGCCAGCCACGCCGCCATACTCATCGACAACGATAGCCATGTGATTTCGTTTGCGCCGAAAATCCTGCAGCATCGCATTAAGACGCTTGCTCTCGGGCACAAAAGTTACTTCGCGCAGCACATCGCGCAAACTAAACGATTGCGACTCCTCACGCAGATAGGGCAATAAATCCTTGGCCAACAAGATACCGATGACTTCATCTCGATCATCGCCGATCACCGGAAATCGGGAATGGGCGCTCTCGATCACCTTATCGAGCATCATCTGCACCGTGTCATCCCGGTGCAACACCACCATTTTGGAGCGCGGCACCATCACTTCACGGGCGGTACTATCGAGGATACGGAACACACCCTCGACCATCTCCAGGGTTTCACCATCGACTACATTTTGTTCATGCGCCTCGCGAAAACCTTCGAGCAGCTCGCCCCGGTCAGGTCGACCACCAAACAGGGCCCGGCCAATACGCTCAAACAATCCCGGCCGGGATTGACTGGAATCGTCGTCAGTCATTATCAGACCGCTCCAGCGTATAAGGGTTAACGTAACCAAGTTGGTTTAACAGATCGATTTCAATCGCTTCCATCTGCTGCTGCTGAGCATCGTCCTGATGATCAAAACCACGCAAGTGTAAAACCCCATGCAGGGTCAAATGCGCCCAATGGCAAACCAGCTGCTTACCCTGCTGGGTGGCTTCGGTGGTCACTAGTGGCGCACAGATCACCAGATCACCCAGTTCGCCGGCAAGCTCCGCCGCAAGTTCGGGTGGTAACAGGGCCTGCTGCTCTACGGGCAGCCCCTGCCCGTCAAAAGAGAGCACATTGGTCGGGCCCGCCTTACCCCGATACTGGCTATTGAGCTGGGCGGATTCCGACTCATCAACTATTCGTAGGGTAATTTCACCACCACAACCCTGGCGAGCCAAATCAACCCACCGGTTAAACTGCTGATCACTGGGAACGTCTGCCGAATCAACGGCGCGTTGCACGGTTAAATTCTGGTTCGAATTCTGGTTCGAATTCTGGGCCGAATCCACGGCCAAATCAGGGACAAGTTCGCTATTCACTCCCCAAACACCCCTGGGTAATCAATCGTTGCTCGACAAAATCGAGCCAATAAATATCTATTCAATGTTTGTTGTTGTTTCTCATCTGGTTTGTTAATTCGGTTTTCATCTAGGTTCAAAGCTACTTTCATAACTGTCGTAAGCATTAATGATACGTGCCACCAGAGGGTGGCGCACCACATCACAGGCGGTAAAGCGATTAAAGCTAACGCCATCCACCCCATCGAGCACCTTCATCACATGCTTCAGCCCCGAAGGTTTGCCATGCGGCAGATCGATCTGGGTCACGTCGCCGGTGACCACCGCGGTAGAGCTAAAACCGATCCGGGTCAGAAACATCTTCATCTGTTCTGGGGTGGTATTTTGCGCCTCATCCAGAATGGCAAAACATTCATTCAGGGTACGCCCACGCATATAGGCCAGCGGCGCAACTTCGATAACCCCCTGTTCAATCAACTTACCGACCCGTTCAAAGCCAACCATTTCATACAGGGCGTCATAAATCGGTCGCAGGTAGGGATCCACCTTCTGTGCCAGGTCACCGGGTAAAAAACCGAGTTTTTCACCTGCCTCTACCGCAGGTCGCACTAGAACCAGCCGCTGTACCTTCTGGCTGACCAACGCCTCAACCGCACAGGCCACCGCCAGAAAAGTCTTGCCGGTTCCTGCAGGCCCAATCGCAAAATTAATATCATGACGACGAATGTTTTCAACCAGCTGGGTCTGACTACGACCACGGGCTTTTACACTCAAACGACGAGTTTTAATCACACCGCTGGCAGGCTCTTTGCCTGATGAACTCGATGAATCGGCACCCGACGATCCCGACTTTTGATCTACCTGCGGGCCATCACTACGAACCCCCTGAATCACCAAATGCACGTCTGCGGCGGTCAACTCACCTGCTTCACCGGTTTGCAAATGCAACCGCTGTAACACCATTGCAGCCTGGCTAGCCGCATCCGCATCACTGCCCGGCTGCGCCACAATCGAAAAATCGAAACCGCGACGATTTAATCGTACCGCCAGTCGAGACTCGATCTGCTGTAAATAAACATCCTGCGGGCCGCATACCTGTGCCAGTCGACGATTGTCCTCCGGTTGCAGATGCAATTGCCGTCCGCTGGCCTGTTCGAGAACACTGCTCACCGCACCACCTCCTGGTCATTCGGATCACTTTTAAAGCCATTCAGTGGTTGCAACAACCCTTGCTCCTTCACCACCTGACGAGGTTTATAACGGCGATCCGGCCCGGCCAGCTCTCCCCGCAACGAATTCGGCAGGGCCTCCGTAATCAACAGATCAACAAAACCACCAATCAACGCCGGATCACCATCAAAATTAACCACTCGATTATTCTCAGTACGGGCGGCCAGCTGACCAACCCCTTTTTTGGCAAGCCGATCTACCAGCACCCGCTGTACGGTGCCGACCATGCCGTCACTAATTGCGGTGGCCATCTCAGTAATACGGGCCTGTAACCGGGCCAGGCGGGCTTTTTTAACCGCTAGAGGCACTTCATCGGCCAGATCAGCCGCCGGTGTACCCGGCCGTGCGCTGTAGATGAAGCTAAAACTCTGATCAAAACCAACCCGCTCGATCAGCGCCATGGTCTGCTCAAAATCCTCATCGGTCTCGCCTGGAAAGCCGACAATAAAATCAGAGGAGAGCGAAATATTGGGCCGACGCTGACGAATTTGCTCGATCAGCCGTTCATACCACTCGGCGTTATGGCCGCGCTTCATCGCCTTCAATATCCGATCAGAGCCACTTTGAACCGGCAAATGCAGATGATCCACCAGCTGCGGCACCTGGTCATAGACCTTGACCAGACTCGGGCCAAACTCCAACGGGTGGGAGGTGGTAAATCGAATCCGGTCGACACCCTCAATTTCAGCAATATATTCCATTAACAGCGCCAGGTCGGCATCGCCGCCTTCGCTGCGGGCGCCCTGATAGGCGTTAACGTTCTGCCCCAGCAAGTTAACTTCGCGCACCCCTTGCTGGGCAAACAGAGCAACCTCGGTGAGTACGTCGGCTAGCGGCCGACTGAACTCCTCACCACGGGTGTAGGGCACCACGCAAAAACTGCAATATTTGGAACAGCCTTCCATGATCGACACAAACGCAGACACCCCCTTAGCAACCGGGGTAGGCAGATGATCAAATTTTTCGATTTCCGGAAAACTGATATCGGTAATCGGCTGACGGCGACCTTCGACCTGATTCAACAGCGCTGGCAAGCGGTGTAAGGTCTGCGGACCAAATATCAGGTCCACATAGGGGGCGCGCTTCAATATGGCGTCACCTTCCTGACTGGCAACACAGCCACCGACACCGAGCACCAACTCGGGTCGCTTGTTTTTAAGCTGCTGCCACCGGCCCAGCTGAGAAAACACCTTCTCCTGTGCCTTCTCCCGAATCGAGCAGGTATTCATCAGCAGGACGTCGGCCTGCTCCATATCCTCGGTCACCTGCAGATCATGGGACCGGGCCAGTACTTCAGCGATGCGATCAGAGTCATAAACATTCATCTGACAGCCGTGGGTTTGAATAAATAACTTACGTGACACCGTTTTCTATCAATCCTGAAAAAATAGTTTGAACTTTAAATGGGGACTCAAATGAGCCCGGACAATGCTGCAGCCTAAAGAAGTGAGCGTCCGCGGCGGACGCCTGAGAGTTCCGATCTACTTCAATCTGGCATAAAAAGCCAGAAGCCTTTTACTAATCAAGGTATTATAGAGGGCTTTTTACTGCACATTCAGATGTTTATCGTGGTTTTTTCTCAGCCTTGATTCGACACTACAGACTCAATACATGTACCGCTATTAGAGTCAGCGTCATATTGGTCAGACCTTTTCAGGCTCTTACCATCGACGAATCCTCAAGCGCTGGGTTTGTTAGCCTCAGCTTTAGTAAACCCGCATTTAGTGAATCCGCACCATGATCAGTGACCAAATTTACGACGTTATCGTTATCGGTGGTGGCCATGCCGGCACCGAAGCGGCGCTGGCAGCAGCGCGTCGCGGTGCCCAAACCCTGTTGCTGACCCAGAACCTGGACACCATCGGCCAGATGTCCTGCAATCCGGCAATCGGCGGCATCGGCAAAAGTCATCTGGTTAAAGAAATTGATGCTCTGGGCGGCGCCATGGCAAAAATCACCGACCGGGCCGGCATTCAATTTCGGGTACTCAACGCCAGCAAAGGCCCAGCGGTGCGCGCCACCCGAGCTCAGGCCGACCGCCAGATCTACCGCACCGAAGCCCGTCGCCTGGTTGAGGCAGAACCCTTACTAGATCTGTTTCAACAGTCGGTAGAAGATTTGATTGTTGAAGGTGACCAGGTCACCGGTGTGGTCTGCAAAATGGGGCTCACCTTTCGCAGCCGTGCGGTGGTGCTCACCACGGGCACTTTTTTAGGTGGCGTGATCCATATTGGCGAGCAGCAATATGGCGGCGGCCGTGCTGGAGATGCCCCTGCCAATGCTCTGTCAGCACGCTTGCGAGAACTACCGTTTCGGGTCGGTCGTTTAAAAACCGGCACTCCGCCGCGCATCGATGGTCGCTCTATTAATTACGATGCTTTGCAATCTCAGCAGGGTGATCAACCCATTCCGGTGATGTCCTACCTGGGCGATGCCAGCCATCACCCACGCCAGATCGCCTGCCATATCACCCACACCAATGAACAGTGCCACGACATTATTCGCAGCGGGCTAGATCGTTCACCCATGTACAGCGGCCAGATCGAAGGGGTCGGACCGCGCTACTGCCCCTCCATAGAAGACAAGGTAGTACGCTTTGCCGAGCGCACGGGTCACCAGATATTCATCGAACCCGAAGGTTTAACCACCTTCGAGGTCTACCCCAATGGCATCTCCACCAGCTTGCCATTTGATATCCAGACCCGCTTTGTGCGCGCCATCAAAGGTTTCGAGCAGGCCAAGATCATTCGTCCTGGAT
>JAHRWJ010000097.1 GCA_019090185.1 Immundisolibacteraceae bacterium | reverse complement strand
CTATATGGCACTAGAAGGTCTTATCTCAGCCATTTCGACAGCAAGCGGGGTAGGCATTACGGTTTACGCTCTGCTAACACTGGTTTTAGTGGCAGTACTGCCAAGAGTAAGGGTCTATCACTCCATATGGATCGATCGAGATGAGAACACTATTGCCCTGGATGGACCTGGCATTCATGATGAATTACCAATCAAGGCAGTCAATTTTGTTACTCATTTGGGGGGAGGTGGCGTCTTTCGAAATATCCGGTTTTTCAGCCATAGAAAAACCTATCGGATTAACCCAGCGACACCTGGTTTGGACAGCATGCTACGAATGATGGCTGCTGATTACGGTACAGTGGTTGAAGAACCTGTTTACAAATTGATTCAAGCTTTTACAGCTAATTATTGAATAGTTATTACTAGTCAGATTCGCCTTAGCCCATTGATGTCCAGGTACTCGCCTTTATCGGTTTGGCCTTAATAGCAAAACGTGGAAACTGGCGATCATGCAGTTCGGTCAAAAACAATACCTCAGCAATGGCTTTGGCTGAAAACCCCGCTCGGCTTCGATCAGTTTCGATAATCATTAATTGTTTGAGATAACCGGGACAATTGAGCGTGCCCCAATGTTCCAGGATTTTCTTCCAGACATGGGGGTAAAAGGCCGATAACTCGGACTGCATCGCTGGAAGTTCAATGGTTGCCTGATCGTTCATGAGTTTCAATTCTCGGTCTACGTTGCCATGTTAGCCGGTAATGGTGATGCAGCCGTGCTCCTTGTCGAGAGACTATTGTAACCATAGTTAGAGAAAATTCTCTAATAAAAGCTAGCTTTCCTTAGAACTACATAGCCCAAAAAATACCACTTTGCCGCTCTTGTGCCTAGTCATGCCCTACTTCATCTCATCAAGCACAACTAAAGGTTCAACAGCTGCCTTCTATTCTAAAAACTCAACATTTGAAAACGGACAGTAGATCTATTAATTTATACAAATAAGAATGATTTGCATTTAGATTTGATCTGCGTATACTGAGGCCTGCCCACTTGCCACACAGTGCCACCCCTTCACTACGGGCTAATAAGAGGCTCGCCGTAACCTCCACCGGGCCCCTATTGTTAAATCAGTTATCTCCTCCCTCTGTAGACCGGCAGGGCAAGCTGTCGGTCTCCTTTTTTAAATCACTAATAATAGTATTCTAGAATCCAAGGTGCTGATCGCGCGTTGAAACAGCGCTACCGCGCGGACCGATCTACCTTCAGCTTGCGTTGCCCAAACCAGCATTCCCGGCCTACCACGACTCACTCGACCCATCGCAAATATTGACTACTTGCCCAGCCAAACCTCCATTTTCTAACACACACATCTACTTGCTTGCTAAATAGACGCTATTGGTCGAATGGTCTCCGGTATAGGGGTTGTCAAACGCGATCTCATGGGCTGTGCAACTAGAAAATACCCGCCTCACTAATCCAATAAACGCCTCATTGGGTGGATCATCGGACCAGAGCCCGAACACCCCTCCAGGCCGTAACTGATCGGCCATTTGAGCTAAACCAGCCTCGGTATAAAACTCACCATTGCCCGCATTCAACCAACGACTGGGGGAATGGTCAATATCGAGTAACACCGCGTGGTATTTGCGCCCCGGGTCGGCAGGGTCAAAGCTAAGCTCAGTGGCCAGTTTAAAAAAATCACCCTGGGCCAGGGTGCAGCGCGGATCGTTACTGATAGTTTCGCCGAGCGGTACCAGATGGCGCTGATGCCAATCGATGACCGGCTGCATCACATCGATGACTCGGACTGTTTTAACGGCGCTAGACTCAAGTGCAGCGGCAGCGGTATAGCCCAGCCCGAGGCCACCCACCACAACATCCAGGTTACTGGCCGGCAACAGTTCAAGGGCGAGTTTGGAGAGCTGAATTTCGGCTTCGGTGAACAGACTCGACATCAGGAATTCTTCACCGAGCTTTACTTCGTAAATGGTTAACCCATCAAGCCGGGGTTCGGCACGCCGGCGTAGGCTAATCTCTCCCAGCGGGGTTTTCTGGTAGTCGAGTTCTTCAAAATCAACGGTCATTGGGTGGGGTCATCGGGTTGAGGTTAGCAATGAAATGGCGACGGCAGTCATTATCCGCAGGCCATTTTACCCAAACAAAAGGCCTCAACCTCGCTCCACGCCCATTTAGTAATCAAGCCATTGATCTGGCTTAATTTATTGCTGTTTGCCGGATGAAACTACCACAAAAAGACTACTCCATTTCGCGCACGATGGAGAAATCAAACACCTGGGCCAAGGGCACAGCCGCCTGGATCTGCTCTAGCTGCTTTTCGTTATCTATCCACTCCCGCTGGATAAACTCGGGCAGCGATGACAGCGGATGCATCTGATAGCGACTCATATCATAAGCCGAGGCAACCCACTCCTCATTGGTGCCAACCCGACGCACCAGTTCGAGACCAAATTGGCGGTCGGCCAGGTACTCGTCGATACTCTCTTTGAGCGCGCTGACCATTCGGGTCAACAGATCCCGATTACCCTGAATCATCTCATCACGGGCCATCAGGCCAAACACCGGGGTCGGAAAGGGATCACCGTGACGAAACAGGGAGCGCATGCCCTGACCCATAGCCGCGCTGCTCATTGGCGGCAACAGGGCCATGGCGTCAATACGGCCGTCACGGAGGTATTCCAGGTCAGCCATGGCGACGCCCATCACTTCCCGATGAATTTCACCGCCATAGCCTGCCAGCGTAAGCGAAGCAAGATCGCCGCCGTCGCGCATAAAGCCGTAAAAAAAATTCTTGTTCATCATCGGCGTGGCAAAAGCGACTTTCTTACCATTAAGATCACCCAACGTTTTTATCTCCGGCCGGGCGATAACCTCAAAACCATGCTCCTGATAAGCCGCCACGTATTTTACCGGGTGGCCCTGTACCGCCGCCAGAATAGGGTGACTCAGCAGGTGGGTAAAATCGACCGCGCCGCTAATAAGCGCCTCATTCAGGGTCATGCCCTGGCGTGGTGGATTAATATGCTCAACCTGAATATCAAAGCGAGCAAAACACTCGTGGTTAAAGAACACCGCGTTGCCGGTAATCTCGGGATAATTCGAACCTAGTTTTACGCTATCCATCTGCTCTCCCCCCTAGCTATCAAGCCTCGCCATCAAGCCTGGCTCACCGTCTATACGCTCATACCCAATCTAAACGGCTGACCGAGTTCCTTTTTACCGACGGTTTCGACGGTAATGTGATGACGACCGTGCAGACCATGAATAAGCAGATCACGCATCAGCCGTTCGACTGGGTGGTTTTTAAACAGCACACTCGGCCCAGCGGCCTGACCGACCAGATAATGAAACCGGTTGGCGCTTTCTACCGCCAGCCATTTGGCCTCTTCGACCAACAACAAGGCACCTTCGAGGTCATCCTGAAATCGATTAATCGCGGTGTAGAGCATGAGTTTAATCGCGTCGATTCGCGCCTTCATTTCACCAACACAACGTTGCCGGGTTGTGTCCTCACCCCGGTTTCGGCTGCTAATGTAGTCCACCACTCCCAGGTAGACCCCTTCAAGATTACCCAGGTAATTAGCGGAGAAACCCATGTTAATTTTGCCCATCCAGTTTTTGCCGAGAAAATCACCAGGTTCGCCAACAATGTCTATGTTGGGCACAAAAACGTCTTCGAAACTAACCTTGGGGCTCACGCAGGCGCGCATGCCGACCGGGTTCCAGTCTTCTTCATAGGTGGTCACCCCCTCATGGCTGGACGGAATCATCACCGTCAGGTCACGTCCGCTTTTATCATCCATCACCATCACCCACATCCATTCGCTGCCGGTGGCATCGGTAGCATAATGCTTAATCCCGTTGACGACCAAGCCACCATCAACCCGTTTACCTTCGGTGCTGAGTGCCCCCTTGGCAACATTAATAGTGGGTTCTGAGCCGAGTCCGGGAATCACTGCGCCGCGTTCACGGGTAGGTTCGAGGTAACGTTCAATCTGCTCATCGGTTCCGAATGCATTGAGCATCTGCACGCAGTTGTTATGAACCTGAAAGCAGTGACCGGTGGCCGGGTTCACCTGGGCAATGTGCTGGGTGATCAGGAAAAATGACAGCGGGTCATCCTGCTCGGCACCAAAGCCAAGACCACCGTGGGCTTTATCAAGACAGGCAGTTAGAAAACCGGCCTGGTGCAGGTCCTGAAGATCTTCCAGCGGCAATACCGCCGCATCGTCATAGTGCTGAGCACGGGGGGCAAATTTCTCCGCCGCCAT
>JAHRWJ010000096.1 GCA_019090185.1 Immundisolibacteraceae bacterium | reverse complement strand
TGGAAAAGCACAAACGTTACCCCCGCCAGGCCCGCCGCCGTGGCCAGGAAGCCATAGTTCATATACATATTACCCTTGGCCGTGATGGCACCGTGCTCGATTACCGGCTAACCCAGCCCAGCGTCTACGCTACGTTAAATCGAGAAACCCTGGCTTTGATCGCTCGCGCGCAACCACTACCGCCACCGCCAGCAGAAGTCGAGGGGGACACTGTGGAGTTTGTAGTGCCCGTGGTCTTTTCTTTAACGAGCTAAGCCAGTGGGTCGCTGATTTATAAGGCCCATCCCGCGAACGGGCTGGTGAACCGGTTGTCACGCACCATCTGAGGTGACTGTTTTCACGTCAGTGGCCACTAACGGCCGTACTGAGAATTCCGATGCGATCAATGGCCACCTGCGGCGGACACTGCCGCTATTAATGGAAGGGCATGTCAAAGTGGGCACCGCCATCGGCCAGGCCAATCATGTTTGGGGGAGGGCGGTTGGTTGATCCAGGCACCGACCCGAGTAGCGTGTTTTAAAATTTCATTACAGTTTGACTGAATAGACCAGGCTTGACTCCGTGACCCAATGGCCATTGATCTGGCGGGAAATAAACTTCAGGTAGGTGCTCTGTTTGGTTCGGCCTATTTTGCCAAGGTCGAGGCCGAGGTCAAATCGATTGACGGTGCGTTGATGTTTGTTGAAGTCGTAGAAAAACTCATTGCTGGCAAAGGGTTTGAAGTTGCCAAACCTACGTTGGGTTGATTTTAGTTTGAACCTTAAGCGATAGCGGTAGGCGTGGTTTTTACTTTGTCGTGATCGGGATTCTAGCCGGTTTCTGATTTTTACCGATGGTAGCCAGTTAGCCCCCCACCCGGCAGCTGGGGGGGCAAAACGTTTTTCTAGCTGAACATAGATTCGATTTTCGCGCAGCCACAGGTTGGCACTGGATTTCTTGGCAATTGCTCGATAATGGGCAGCGAGTTGGTAGTCGGTCGACAGGGTCAACTGCAGTCCCAGGTCGAGGTGGCGGTAGGAGATTTCATTAAAATTAGTAGCAAGTCGGGTTTCGACCGAACCGCTGCTGGTTTCGCTGAGTGGCCGTTTTATTTTCAGCTTGCTCTGGAAATCTGACGGTCCGGCATTGGCGGCCAATGCGGTAAAGAGCAGGACCACCGTGAGGGTCGCGCCGACTCCAACGGCGGACTCATACCACACAGGCCGCTTCCTGGCGTCGTCGTTTGGCCGAGGTTTTGGAGACGACTGTTTTTAAAAACAGGTAGAGCCCGGTGACCCATAACAATAGCAGTATCAGGGCAGCGGGTAGGAATACTCCCAGCTTGGCCTTGTCGTGGAAATAGCTACCGTCGTGGAGTGACTCGATGAAGTCGGATCGGCGGTAAGCGACCTGCAAAATTTTCAGGCTATTCTGGTCGAGCTGAATCTCCCACTGGTTTTCGGAGCGTACTTTAATCACTCCTTTGCCAGGGCGAACATCGAGGCGGTTGATGTCTGCCCAGCTCTTAATTTTGGCTTGATCAACGCTGATGGCTGCTTTGAGAATATCGTCGAAACTCACGGCTGGCGCTCCTGCCATACCCCGTACTGTTGCCGGTTGAATCCAGTTAAATTCCTTTTTTAGCAACAACAGGGTGCCTGTGCCGATGATGATTAAGATAGGCAGGGCGCAGATGATCGAGCCCCAGTAGTGGGTGGTGCGGTTAAATTTTTTCCAGTTGATTTTCATAGACGGCGCTTGTTGGTGGCATCGATGGCTGTTGTGGTCTGGGCACCTGTTTTCCAGACGTGGAGGATTAGGGCAATCGGTAGACTAAAACCGATGGTGAGGTGAACCAGCTCTACGATTTCACGGCTTTCGTCCTGAGCAATGTAATAGAGCAAATAGGCGCTGATGATCAGTGAACCGACCAGGGCGAGGATGGTGACGCCTCGTTTTCGGTGGCGGTTTAGTTTCCAGGCATGTTGCACGTGGCCACCGACCATCACGCCAACCGTGATCATCATCAAAAAAGCGGTAGCGCCGTGGATCTGTAGAGCGGAATATTGCCAGGGATGTTTTTCTGGGCCGAACTCCCCGTCGATCACAAACCAGGTTTTAAGCACGAAAAAGCAGACGCCGCTACACCAGGCGAGCGCGAAGGTGCCGTAGAGGCTTTTACGAAACCAGCCGGGCATGGTGATTTCAACCATCCTATTGCAGAGGGTTGATGATGTCGGTGTGATCAATCACCAGGGCACTGGCCAGCTGGGTCTGGAGCACGTCGGCGGCGTTGTCTGCCAGTAACACCACTTTGGTCAGGGCATCGGCGAGCATGCAGCTGGGGGCGAACACCGAGATGCTGCGCTGGTCGTCGACCGGTTCGCGGGTGTCCGGGTCGATAATGCTGTATTCGCTATCGCCATGGTAATAGGCGGCGGTGGTGGCTACGGCGGTTTCCAACATGCGGACCGTGAACAGCTGAGGTCGCTTAAAATCCGGGTTCTTAATCCCAATGGACTCTTCGTGCCAGCGCTTGACGCGTAGATCGCCGCCGGCATTAATGACCAGGTTATCTACCTGATCGCAGACGGCCAGATAGGCCTTGTCTACTGCATATCCTTTGGCTATGCCGCCCAGGTCAAGCAGCAAGGGCTTTTCGAATCGAATCAGGTTTTCGTTCAGGTGAATATCCTGCCACCCGGCAGCGTCGTGAACCAGGTGACCGGAATCCGGCAGTAAGCCACCCTTTATTAGTTCGGGCGCGATGGATATATCGTAGCGGCCATCGGTGATAGCGCTTAGCTGGAGCGCTGTTTTCAACACCATAGACATGTCAGCTGAAATCAAGCAGGGGCAGAATGCCGCTTCGCTATTGATAAAGGAGAGTTCGCTTTCAGGATCATGAAAGCTCATGGATTTTTCAATCTGCTCTATTTCGATGAACACCTGGTTGCTGATATCCATCAGTGTGCTGGTGTCCAGGTCGGCGGCGAGCTCTACGCTGACGTAGGTGCCCAGCATCGGTTTACTACGTTTGATGGTGTTGAGGTGCGATGTCATTTGATTGGGGTTTGTTGATGGACGATTACAGGTGGCGTAACACCTGATCCCAGGTGTGGGTCCAACGGTTAACCCCGTCGGTGATATGGCGTGAGGAGAGGGTGGCACCGGAGATGTTTTTAATCTGCTGGTCGAGCCGCAGGTACTGTTCGCTACCACGGCCCAGGAACTGCGCTAGCCATTTTGGGTTTTTGACCTCGTCACCGTAGGTTTCTCGATAGCTGAGTATTTCGATCCCTTTGACTTTGCCCGCACTATCCAGCGCCAGGGCAACATCGATCATTTCGTGTTTACCGACTACCTGATCAACGATGAACCAACCGCCATCTGCGGTTTTCCAGGCTTTTAAGATGTTGCGGTTAACCCGCACATGAGAGGCGCGAGCGATTGATTTCATTTGGGCTTTGGTGAGCGTTACCTGGTTTGGGGTCATTGCCATGTCGGCCCATAAAGCGGTTCTCGCCTGGTCAATGGTGAGATAGGTCTCGGCGACAAGCGCTGTTGGGGCTTGAGTAAGCCCCAACAGAACCAT
>JAHRWJ010000095.1 GCA_019090185.1 Immundisolibacteraceae bacterium | reverse complement strand
CATTGACGAGGTCTTTAATATAAATGAAGTCCCGTGTTTGCTTGCCTGTTCCATAAATATCGATTGCTTCTTTGGTCAGGATTTTGGTTAAGAATTTGGCGACTGCACTGCCCTTATGGGTTGATCCCGGGCCGTAAATATTGCCGAACCTGAGGGCTACGGTATCTAGTTCAAAGGTTCTGTAATACGCTGAACAATACGCTTCTCCAGCCAGTTTGCTGGCCCCGTAAGGCGACACAGGGTGTGCGGGCATTTCTTCGTGAATCGGCGGAATGACTTCACCGACTGGGGCTCCGCTGGATGCAAAAACAAAACGCTTCATACCGGCCTGCCTGGCTGCTTCCAGGTAGTTGAAAGTTCCTGTTACATTAATTTCACAATCCTTTCTTGGATTGTTGACCGATTTATCGACACCAGTATTAGCAGCCAGGTGAACCACTACATCGGCTTGGCGGCAATAGGTTAATGCCTGCTCAGAGTCCAATACATCAGCAATCACTAAATGGCAGCGTGACGAATCGTTAATCTCAGGGCCTTCGGTAAAATCGGTAACGGTTCGGAGTGCCTGTTTTGAACCGACCGATAGGTCATCAATAATTAAAATTTTGCTGTCGTCTTCTTGTAAAAGTCGCTCGATGAGGTTGGTGCCAATAAAACCGCAGCCACCGGTGATTAGCCAGCGCAAACTATTTCCACCTCACGCGAGGGAGGATTTTCTCAACATCAATCGCAGCTTTATGTTTGATGATGGTATCTAGCATCTCACCCAGGACCTCGTCAGTCATGAAGTTTGGTTGGAGTCCGAGTTCGGTTAACCCTGAATGTTCAACATTATAGTAATGCTCCTCGAGTTCCTTTCTGGGGTTATCGATCGATTTAATGGTTACCTCTAGCCCCTTGCTGTTGCCGACTCGATGAATTTTCTCCGCTAGTTCGTTGACGCTAAAGATCTCTGTTAACTGGTTTAGAATTCTTAGCTCGCCTTTGGCTGGTGGGTTTGATGCGGCTAATTCAACACACTGCAGGGTGTCTTTAAGGTTCAGGTAGCCTCGAGTCTGGCCGCCGCCCCCATAGACGGTCAGTGGTACGCCAGCAACTGCTTGAACGAGGAATCTATTGACCACAGTTCCAAATATATCGTCGTAATGGAAGTTTGGCATCAGGTCTTGAGAGAGGTCAGATTCGACGGTTGAAAGGCCATACACAGGTCCCTGCATAAGGTCGGTCACTTGCAAGCCATAGGTTCTGACATAAAACCAGAGCAAGTCTGTGTCCAGTACCTTTGTCGTATGGTAGAGGCTGCCAGCCTGACGGGGGTAGAGGAATTTTTGTTGGCGGCCTTTATGGTTAACTTCTAGCCAGCCCTCTTCGATATCAATGTTAGGGGTGCCGTACTCACCCATAGTGCCCAGTTTTATAATATGGGCATCTGGTGCATGTTCTAAAATGGCCCAGATGAGGTTAAATGTGGTGCCAATATTATTGAAAATGGTGAGGTCGGCAGTGTGCCGGTTTTGCATTGAGTAGGGCGCGCTTGGTTGTTCTGCATAGTGAACGACGATTTCTGGACTTGTTTTTTGAACGACTTCAGCGAGGCGGTCGTAATCGGCGCAGTCTGAAATAAAAACCTCTATTGAATGGCCGGTTAGTTCTTTAAACAGGGCTGCCCGTTTTATAAGGTTAGGTGCCTCAAAAAGAGGTTCGGAGGAGGTTTCCCGGGCAATGTTTCGACGAAGATAGTTATCTATCACTGAGACTTCATGCCCTAATGCGGCGAAGTGCATTGCTGTGGGCCAGCCTAAGTATCCATCCCCACCTAAGATTAAAATTCGCATGTTATCTTCCTTATATAGTTGGGCAAGATCCCGTAATGGGTTTGTGTAATTGATATGGTCGTTATGTAAACTGAAAATAATTGGTAATGGAGAGTTTTATAATCTGCCATCGACCAACTCTAAATCGAACATGCCTTTGACATCATAAAGCACGCAATTGGGCTTGCCGTAAGATTTAATTTCTTCAATTCCTGCGTCTTTAAACTGTTGATGCGGGACAGCAACAACAACCGCCTCATAATGATTCTTGCTCGGACGGTCGTTAAGGGAGATGGAGTACTCTTTCTTTGCCTCTTCATGGTTTACCCATGGATCGTGAACGTCGATGTTGATTCCAAACTCTTCGAGTCCGCTTATTAAATCGATAATTCTTGTATTACGAATATCGGGGCAATTTTCCTTAAAGGTTAACCCCATTATCAGTACGCGCGCGCCAGTTGTGGAGTGACCTTTTTTAATAATTAGCTTAACCACTGACTCAGCAATAAAGTGGCCCATGCTGTCATTGAGTCTTCGACCAGAGAGAATAACTTCCGGCTGGTAGCCAACTTCCTGGGCTTTGTGGGTGAGGTAATAGGGGTCGATGCCGATACAATGCCCGCCAACCAGTCCGGGTTTAAAGGGTAAGAAATTCCATTTGGTTCCTGCTGCGGCGAGAACCTGCAGGGTGTCCAGACCGAGCTTATGGGAGATCATAGCAATTTCGTTGACTAGGGATATGTTGATGTCCCTCTGCACATTTTCTATGACCTTGGCCGCTTCCGCGACTTGAATGCTCTCGGCTTTATAAGTACCTGCGGTAACGATGGAACGGTATAACTGATCGACATGTTCAGCAGCTTCTTTAGTAGACCCTGATGTAATTTTGATGATGGTCTCTAATCTGTGTTCTTTATCACCAGGGACGATTCTCTCCGGGCTGTAACCGACAAAAAAATCCTGGTTGAAAACAAGGCCGGACTCTTTTTCAAGAACCGGCACGCATAGCTCTTCGGTTGCACCTGGAAATACGGTCGACTCGTAGATCACCAGGCCGCCTTTTCTAAGGTGTTGACCGATAGTCGCCGATGCACTGAGTAGAGGCCCCAGGTCTGGGCGTTTGCTTTTAGTGATTGGGGTCGGGACGGTGGTGATAAAAATATCGGCCGCACATAGTGCTTTTGGATCATCAGTATAGGTGGCGTTGTTAGCGGCTTTGAGGTCTTCCGCTGCAATTTCTAGGGTGCTGTCCTGCCCAAGCTGCAATTCCTGAACTCGTTGGGTGTTCAGATCAAAGCCGATGGTCTGCAGTTTTTTGCCAAAAGCAACCGCAAGCGGGAGTCCAACATAGCCCAGGCCAATTATCGCAACACAAGATGTATCAATTGATTTCATGGTCTCTCTTTGTAGGTTCTAAGCTCTAGGAGTGGGGGTTTAGGTAACACAAAAATCCAATATTGGGCGGTTCTAGATCGGCCGCCGAGTTATCGTTTGATTCCCAGCTTTTCCATTAGCGCATAAAGTGTTGGCCGGGTAATACCCAAAGTTTTTGCGGCCGTAGCGACGTTGTCACCCGAAGCGAACAGGGCGTTTGTTACCGCCTCATATTCGGCCTGTGTACGGGCTTGTTTGAGGTCTTCAATCGGTGCGGCGGCATGTGTGTCTGGCTCTATATTTAAGTCTTCTGCGGTTATTTGGGATCCTTCAGAGAGTATCGCCGCCCGTTTGATGGCGTTTTTTAATTCTCTGATATTGCCTGGCCATGAATAGCTGTTGAGTGCCTCGATGGCAGCATTCGTAAACTTTTTGGGTTTGTTGTTACGCTGACTAGAAAATTGGGAAAGAAAAGCTTTGGCTAGAATAGCGATATCGCCTTTTCGTTCCTGTAAGGTGGGCAGAGGGATTTCTATTTCGCTAATCCGGTAATAGAGGTCTTCACGGAATAGTTGATCTGCGATGAGTGTTTGAATGTTGCGGTGAGTGGCGCAAATAATACGTACATCAACAGGTATTTCCTCGCGCCCCCCTACTCGCTCTAATACCCGTTGCTCGAGGAATCGAAGTATTTTTGCCTGTAAAGCGATTGGCATATCCCCTATTTCATCCAAAAAAAGCGTGCTACCTGCAGCCCTTTCTATCTTTCCTGGGGTGGTTTTAACTGCGCCTGTGAAAGCGCCCTTTTCGTAACCGAATAGCTCGCTCTCTAACAGTTCCCCAGGAATTGCAGCGCAATTGATTGCGACTAACGGCTTGCTGTTTCGTTGGCTTAGTTGGTGCAGACCCTGAGCAACTAGTTCTTTACCGGTACCACTTTCGCCGAGGATAAGAATGCTGGCATCGCTGTCGGCAACTTTTTCTACCATCTGTATTACTTTTGATAATTTCGGACTGGTACCGATAATATTACTCAATGCGCCTGAATGGTTCTTTTCTTTTTGTAATGTCCTGTTTTCCTGCTCCAGGGAGGCCAGATAGCTAGCGCGACCGACAATGAGTTTTAGAGTATCAATATCGATGGGTTTTTGGCAGAAATCATAGGCACCATCAGCGATAGCTTTCAGCGCGACCGTATGATCATCGTTGCCGGTAACAACGATGACTTTAGTGAACGGAGCGAGCTGCAAAATCTCCTGCAATGCAGCAAGTCCCTCAGAGGCGTTGGCTGGGTCCGGCGGCAGCCCAAGATCCAGAGTAACCACCGCTGGAAAATGGCGCCGTACAGCATCCAGCGCAGAGTTTCTGTCGCCAGCAATCAGAACCTTATATTCGTCAAACGACCAGCGGAACTGGTTTTGCAGGCCCTCATCGTCTTCAACTATTAACAGGACTGGTTGGTCTGGTGTGCCCATTTTTATCGGGTTCTCAGCTGCTTAAGGGGTTGAGGATAACGGTAGAGTGATTTTGAACAGTGTACCTTCGCCGACCTGGCTAGTAACTTCGATTGACCCGCCCAGTGATTCGATGTATTCCTTGCTTTCATATACGCCAATGCCCATGCCAGCATTGCCTTTAGTGGTTTTAAATGGGCGAAAAAGTTGGGTTTTTATAAAGTCATCGCTGATGCCACAGCCAGAATCCTCAATTTCAAGTCTACAGGTCGAACTAGTCGCCGTGCCTCGGATGGTTATGTGACCGTTATTATCGGTTGCCTCCTGAGCATTCGCCACTATATGAAGTAGTACGTTGAGCATCTGCTCATGATTACCGAGGGTTGTTAAAGGTTTGGCCGTATCTATCTCGATAGTGGGTACGGGGAAGTGGCCGCTTCTTTGTGAAACCACGTCCAGCAGTAGCTGGGCGATGTCGATCGCCATATTGCCAGTGGATATCTGGGACGTATGACGATGACGTAACTGATGAAGCATGTTGTTCATTTTTTCAACAGCATTATTAACCGTTGCAAAGGCATCTTCTATGAATACGGGGTTATCGGCATGTTTGCCAGCGTTTTGAACCACTAACTGAAGTTGAGCAACAACATTTTTGAGGTCATGAACCAAGAAGGCCGATAGCCGGTTATATGCTTCAAACTGGCGGGCCTCAGCCAACCGGTCGATTGTTCGATGGAATGCTAGATAGGCTGCGACCTGGTAAGAAGCGGCTGACACCAGCGCGTTATCCTCCCAGTCCAGTTGAGTTG
>JAHRWJ010000094.1 GCA_019090185.1 Immundisolibacteraceae bacterium | reverse complement strand
GTGTAAAGGTCTGCTTGGTGATCGGAGGGGTGTTATCCCTAAGTTGATTTTCGATAACTTCAAATATGACCTTTTGGCCTATCTCTGACTTGTCATTTTCCATATCAGTCATCTCTACATCCTATTCGAAATAAAGCGCCCCAATCGCTAACCGCTGGCTGTTGGAGCGGCCAAACATAGTAGCTCGTATCTGCCACCCTGGTCTTGGTCTAGCGGCGCAATCGTCATTCATGCAAACGATATTACAACCCGTCTGCTGAAGAGCGGTATAACCCAATGCAGGTTTGCTGACTTAGTCAGGGCTAACAACAACTCCCAACGCCAGTACGATCAGCTTTCAACCGCACCGTTGCCAAAGCCGAACTCGATTGCTGAATTTGAATTGCCGTTATCCGGGGTCAAAGCAGATAACCCGGTTCGGTATTTTTGGCCCCTGAGCCAACACAAAAAACCCGCCGAAGCGGGTCTCTCTTTAAAACAGTTAAACCCTGTTTTTTAAAAACCCATCAGACTCCGATAGCCCTTCCAGAATCCCCGAATCGGGTTTTCATCGACCCCCATGTAATCCAGGCTGCCGGTATCGGTACCGCCCATTTCAATAAATGAGGATTTATCGGCGTCACGATGAAACCCCTGTTGGCAAATCTCTACTGCTTCACCATCTTCCATCGAAATAAACCCGGCTGGACCTACCATGTTGATCTGCAACAGCCGGTGATCGATCATCGACTGGTCGTCATCGGCAAAGGTGTAGTAGGTCCAGACCAACTCGGTCTGATCAAAAGCTTTTGGCAGAATCTGGCGTACCGCCAGGGTGTTGGAGATCTGCTGAACGACAACGCTGGGGAACAAGCTTTGAATCGTCAGCAGGGTGCTGTCGCCCATCTCTGAGCGATATTCCAGCAGACGCGGATCGGCCAGGCTGGCGCCCTCTTCAGCTTTGCGCGAACTGGCCTCCTGGTAGGCTTCAATGCTTTGCGATTCGGCCGGTTCATGCACCTGCAATAGCATGTGCATGCCGCTATCATCGACGTGCACCGAACCGGTCTGACCCTGGCGATAGATGCCAAAGGTGGGATAAAACAGATGCAGTAAACCGCCATGATAACTGTCACGAGCGTTCTCAGAATAGAGCTTCCAGTTGCCGTTAAAAAACTGCCGAGCGTGACCAATCACTTTAATCGGGCGATTCATCACCCGGCGAATGTTGCCGCACATCTCTTCGCCCAAAAAGTCTGCCAGGCTGGGCGCATTCTCATCGAAGGTCGCAAACACCATCTGCTGCACCTGGTCTACCCGTAACTTTTGCAGACCGTGCTCTTTCATGTCGAAATCTTTCGGATAACCACCCTTGCCGGCTAAGCCACGACGAAACGGCACACCGACCAGCTCGCCACTATGGTCAAACGCCCACTGATGATAGACGCAGGTGTGGACATCGGTATTGCCATTTAGCTGACGGCAGACCAAAGCCCCACGATGGGCGCAACGATTAACAAAAGCGTGAATTTTGCCGTCGCTATCCCGACTCAGCACCACCGGGGTATCACCCACAAAGGTGGATTTAAAATCGCCAGGATTAGGCACTTCAACATCTAGCCCCAGAAACGACCAGGCGCGACCACGAAAGATATTTTCCTGTTCGCGCTGATAGATATCTGGATCGAGATAGACCTGATAAGGGGCGCGGGTTTCGCCTTCAGTCGGCCACTCTAAAAGAGGCGGCATATCTGTCTGGGGTGCATTCATGAAGTAGCTCCTTGCTAATATCCTGCAGAATTCTTGGTGCGAACTTAACCACACCTACCATTAATTGTCCCGTCAAAACCTGACCAGTTAACACTATACCTAAAGATAACAATTCACAATCTGGATCAGCGATCTCCAACTCATCTATGTACCACCAAAATCTTCTCTCCAACCTATATAACTGAAGAGAATAAACTTATAATAGACGCCAAATTCCCGCCGTTTTTCAAGCCACAAGTCCCCCTACCGATGATTCAAATTTACCTGCCCATCGCCGAAGTATCGGTCAACCTATTTGTCTTAATGGCCATCGGGGGTGGCGTCGGCTTCCTCTCTGGTCTATTTGGGGTAGGCGGTGGTTTTTTAATGACCCCGCTGCTGATCTTTATTGGCATTCCCCCGGCTATCGCGGTCGGCAGTGAGGCCAATCAGTTAGCGGCCGCCTCCTTATCGGGCGTGATCGCCCATTGGCGTGGTGGCCGGGTTGACCTGCGTATGGGCATTATGTTGCTGATCGGTGGATTAATTGGTTCCACGCTGGGGGTGTCGTTGTTTGCCTGGTTGCGAGCAACCGGCCAGGTCGATCTGGTGATCAAACTGCTTTACGTGGTGCTGTTGAGCAGCATCGGCACCATGATGATGGTTGAAAGCCTACGCGCTAACCTAAAAAGCCGGCGCCAATCCGGTGAAAACGGTAGCACTGCTAGCGCAGATAACCAGCCTGCCAAAATCACCTGGCGCCAACGGCTGCCGTGGCAGATGGC
>JAHRWJ010000093.1 GCA_019090185.1 Immundisolibacteraceae bacterium | reverse complement strand
GGTGGTCTGCGTGATATGGAAAGCATCTCCACCGGGTCACTAAATCTGGATATCGCGTTAGGGATTGGTGGGTTACCCAAGGGTCGGATAGTCGAAATATATGGTCCTGAATCATCCGGTAAAACAACGATTGCCCTGCAGGTGGTCGCTCAGGCACAGGCAATGGGTGGCGCTGCCGCCTTTGTGGATGCCGAGCACGCGCTGGATCCTCAATATGCTGAAAAATTGGGCGTTAATCTGGATGATCTGCTGGTCTCCCAGCCAGATACCGGAGAGCAGGCATTAGAAATTACCGACATGTTGGTACGCTCTGCGGCGCTAGATGTGGTGGTCATTGACTCGGTAGCGGCGCTAACGCCACGGGCAGAACTCGAAGGTGATATGGGTGATACCCACGTTGGACTGCAGGCTCGGCTGATGTCCCAGGCGCTGAGAAAACTGACCGGCAGCATCAGTCGCTCCAACACCATGGTTATTTTCATCAATCAAATCCGCATGAAGATCGGTGTGATGTTTGGTAGCCCTGAGACCACCACCGGTGGTAACGCGCTGAAATTTTATTCCTCAGTGCGGCTCGATATTCGTCGTATCGGTGCGATCAAGAAGGGTGACGAAGTGTTAGGCAACGAGACCCGGGTTAAGGTTGTTAAAAACAAGGTTGCACCACCGTTTAAAGTGTCTGAATTTGAGATTCTTTACGGCGAAGGGGTCTCCCTGGAAGGCGAGATTATTGAGCTTGGCATTAAATGTGGTTTGATGGAAAAATCTGGCTCCTGGTATAGCTGTCGGGGTGAGCGCATCGGGCAGGGTAAAGATAACGTGCGGCGCTATTTAAAAGAAAATGTCGCTCTGGCGAAAGATCTCGAAAATGAGATTCGAGCCCAGCTAATGCCGAATTCTAATGCGGATAAAGAAGTAGCAGAAAATGCCAGCGAGACGGCCGCCGCTGAGTGACCGAACAATCGGCAAAGGAGCTGTTTGCCGAGGCCTATAACCGCACATTAGGATTACTCAGTCGGCGCGAACATTCGGTGACTGAGCTGCACCGTAAGCTGGCTAGTCGTGGTTATGATCAGGAAATCCAGCAGCGGGTTATTCAGCAACTGCATGATAGAGGGCTACAGGATGACAGTGAGTTTGCCCGCAGTTTTGTTGAATCGAGGCGTGGTCGGGGATTTGGCCCGTTAAAGATCGCCTCTGAACTTCAGCAGCGGGGTATCGATCGGGATACTGCTCGCGAGCTGCTTGAGGACGATGGCCAATGGCTGATCAGCTGTCGCCAGGTGGCTGAACGTAAATTTGGGTTCAGCGCCGGCCATGTTAATGATGCGAATGATCAAGACCCGGATGATATGGAGCACCAATCAAGCCAGCTGGATCAGCGAGAACGGCTACGCCGCAACCGGTTTTTACTGCAACGAGGGTTTCCATCGGCGATGATCGCCCGGGTGTTGCGTGATGATGGATGATGATTGCGCGACCAAAGTAATGAGTGGCCAGAGTAAAAAATTAAGGCGCAACGAATAATGTTTCGCAATCAGAGCCGATTGATGACAGATAGCGACCAGAGAGTAACCAGAACCGATGGCTGATTTAAGTACAAGCCACGCTTTGCGTGAAGCGTTTTTAAATTTCTTTGCCGAGCGGGATCACCGGCGGGTTGAGAGTGCCTCATTGGTACCGGTTGATGACCCGACGCTGCTGTTTACCAATGCGGGCATGGTGCCGTTTAAATCGCTATTTTTAGGTCAGGAAAAACGCGATTACATCCGGGCAACCAGTTCCCAGCGCTGTGTGCGTGCTGGCGGCAAACATAATGATCTTGAAAACGTCGGCTATACCGCGCGCCACCACACCTTCTTTGAAATGTTGGGTAATTTCAGTTTCGGTGATTATTTCAAGCGCGAAGCTATCGAATTCGGTTGGGAGTTTCTTACCAAGGTAGTGAACCTACCGGCGGACAAACTCTGGATTACGATTTTCGAAGAAGATGAGGAAGCGGCCGATATCTGGTTGAACCATATTGGTGTCGATCCTGGCCGTTTTTCTCGTATTGGCGCGAAAGATAATTTCTGGAGTATGGGCGATACCGGCCCCTGTGGGCCCTGCACGGAAATTTTTTATGACCACGGTGCCGACATCGCCGGTGGTCCACCAGGCACACCGGAAGAAGATGGTGATCGCTACATCGAGATCTGGAACCTGGTGTTCATGCAGTACGACCGTCAGGCTGATGGCACGCTGAATCGATTGCCCAAACCCTCGGTCGATACCGGTATGGGGCTTGAGCGATTAGCGGCAATTTTGCAGGGGGTGCACGACAACTACGACACCGATCTGTTTGTGCCTTTAATTGAGGCGACCGCCAAAGTGATCGGGGTGCCGGCAGACGGTTCTCGGTCTTTGCGGGTGATTGCCGATCATATTCGCTCTTGTTCGTTTTTGTTGATAGACGGCGTGATTCCATCCAATGAGGGTCGTGGTTACGTACTCCGACGGATCATTCGTCGGGCCGCCCGCCACGGCTCGCGCCTGGGCGCGACAGAGCCTTTCTTTTATAAGTTGGTGGCTCCGCTGCAAGCGGTATTGGGTGAGGCATATCCCGAACTCAGTAGTCAGGCAGAGCAGGTCTCTGCCCAGCTTAAACTCGAAGAACAGCGTTTTGCGGTCACCCTGGAACAGGGGCTGCAGATTCTTGAGCGAGATATTGCGGAGCTGGATAGTAAAACCCTGCCGGGTGAGCTGTTATTTAAACTTTATGACACCTATGGTTTTCCGGTTGATTTAACCGCTGATATTGCTCGTGAACGTGGGTTGGAAATTGACATGCCCGGCTTTGAAACCGCCATGGACCAGCAGCGGGACCGGGCTCGGGCGGCCGGTAGTTTTACTGCTCAGGGTAGTCTGGCAGTTGCCGCCGATATGAAGTCAGAGTTTACTGGCTACGATCAGGCTGAAACTTCGGCAGAAGTTATTGCGCTGTTTCGCGATGGAGAGCCGGCAGAATCCATTGTTGCCGGTGAGCAGGCCACGGTCATACTGAGTCGTTCACCCTTTTATGCCGAGTC
>JAHRWJ010000092.1 GCA_019090185.1 Immundisolibacteraceae bacterium | reverse complement strand
GGATTAAAGAAATTCGCCAAATTGCCGAGAAAATAGCACTACAGCAAAGAAAACCCTTATCGGGCTAAGCGCAGGAATCAAAATAAGTGGCAGGCAAAAAGCAGGATGAGTTCCTGATCACTGGCAAGCAGCCGGTGATCAAACTGATGGAGCGAATCATCGCCAGTAAGCGCCCTGTAACAGTGGCCTTTAATAAATCCCATGAATCCTTTAGCAGTTTCCTTTTTGCGGTTAGCGCGGACCACAACGCCTGCCTGATCGACTCTTTAGTGCCCTCGTCTGGCAATCAACGTCTAATCGCAGGTGAATCTGCATCAGTACAGTGCAAAATTGACGGCATCACTAGCTGGTTCGGCGCTGGAAAAATAACCAAAACGGGTAAAACCAACGATCAGGGCTGGCTGCAGATGACCCTGCCAACCCGAGCTTGGTATCAGCAGAGACGAAACGCATTTCGAGCACAAGCCATTGGCTCACTGAACCTCACGGTTTCCCTGTTTAGCCAGCAGCGCCAACGAGCGTTAGAAGCCCGAATCGACGACCTTTCAGTAACCGGCTGTCGACTATCTATTCCAAGGCAGCCAACCCCCCCCGTTATTAATGGCGAAGAATTTTATCGCTGCCAAATCCTGCGATCAGGTCGTCAGGTCGTTAGCTGTGGCGCGACAGCTCGTCACGTCGAGCCCGGACATAGTGGGGCCAACTCCCACCTCGGGCTCAGTTTCACCAATTTAACCCCGCAGCAGGATTCGGTGTTATCTCAACTGGTGATCAAACTTGAACTGGCGATGAATCAGGAACGGTTGCAGGCCTAACCACCAGGCTACAAATGAACTGACTCAACCTTCTGTTAACGGTATCGCTTCAGCCATTTTGTAGTCACGATCAATCTGCTGCAGGTACTCCACCTTTACCGGTAAAGAACGACCTAACCAGAGCGCACGCGCGGTGTGGTCACCAGCATGGCCCAAGCCGGTATCGGGGTGGACGAGAATATCTAACCCCTGCCGATTAACCATCAGCCAACGCACCACTAGATCAAACTGCTCGGGTGCAAATGCAACCTGATACATGGCCCGGGTATGTGGCCCTACGGGCCCTTCTTTCCAGCGGCCAAGCACCACATCGAAATCGGCCAACTGATCACGCAAGCGTTCAGCCAGCGGGCGAGTATGGGGTTCAAAATAGACATGGGCGTGATAACCGCTGATTTTCTCTACATCAATAACCTGATTGTCCAATTAGGTCTCCAGAACCCTGTTCGTTTAACTTAACCAGTAACCGCCTGCCACCGCTACCTATCCGAAGCTACTGCTCGGCGCTAGCTCCCCGCCAAAGCTGCAACTGCGAACCACTGGCGGTTCCGGTATCAATAGCAAGTTGTAGCTGTTCGATCTGCGGTGGGTGTAGAAAATAAAACAGATGCGTCTTGCAACCACAGTCCGATGCTCCTAAACCGGGGGTTACCGGCTGACAGCCCTGCAACTGCGCAACCAAACCAGCCCAGTGATGCTCAAGTCCCTCACCGGTTTCAACAAACCAGATCTGCGCAACACTGGCATGGTGACGTAAATAATCGATGTGCCAGTGAGGTTTCTCGCTCCGCTTTAAATGATGCCGGAGTCGAGCACGAACCCCACCAGGGCCCAACGCGCTGCCGATATATAAATAGCTGCCGCTGGCAAATTGATAATGTCCCGCCTTACCAACATCTAGCGCCACGGCCGAAGCCAGATCCAACAGCAAAATATAGCTACCCCTTTTGCCGCTACCCGGTGCCATTGGCATTTCAAAATCGATTCTATTCACCCACCTGGGGCATCCGTCACCCGAAGCTGTACCGCGGCCATTACTGATTAACCGCATTCATAATTAGCAATCCGGTTAATCAAGTCATTCCAACCAGGTCCACTTTGGCAGTCGGAGTCAGGCCACTAAAATTTCTGTACTACTCCGTCAACCACGCGCTGATAGTCACCACCAGCCGTGGTGGTCAGCGCAAAATAGGAAAGCGGCTCATCACCGGTGTTACGAATTCCGTGCACAATACCCCGCGGGATATTCACCGTATCGCCAGCTTTAATCGCAAATTCCTTACTCTCCGGAGTGCCTGGTTGGTGCTTTATATAGATGCCATTACCTTCAATAATAAAGAACACGTGGGCGCCGTTAGGATGCAGGTGTGATTCGTTTTCCTGACCGGGCATCAGGTTCCAGGTAACAATGGCCATATCTTTTTCATCGGTATAGACCGGTACAACGTTGGCCTTTTCATCAGAATATTTGCGCGTTGAGACCGGGTCAATAATGCCCGACTCAAGGGTTTCAGGTGTATCCATTCCGGGAAACTTCTGCATGACAATCCTCCAGTAATTGTTATTAATTTCACAGTCAATGTGAAACCAGCCGATAGCGGCGACAACGTTAATTTGTACTAGTTTACCCGGCGAACCAACCACCGGGTAAGGTTTACAATGGTCAGCTTAACTTTGAGTTCAGCTTGTCTGGCCGCACCGATCAACCATCATCTCACTATCAATAGAAGCCTATGCCCTCTAAACGAATCCTGATCAAATCCCTGCTGGCAATCGAAGCGTCACAAATTCCTGACGGTGACCTCCTGGTCAAAGGCTGGGTTCGTACCCGCCGCGACTCAAAAACTTTCTCGTTTATTGAACTTAATGACGGCTCCTGCCTGGCCAACATCCAGATCGTTATCGATGCCGACCTACCTGATTACAGTGTGGTGCAACAATGCGCTACTGGTGCGGCAGTTGCCATCCAGGGCAAACTAATTCCATCGCCCGGCAAAGGCCAGCGCTGGGAAATCAAGGCAACTGCTTTAGAACTACTCGGCGCTAGCCCCGACACATTCCCATTACAGAAAAAGCGTCACAGCGACGAGTATTTACG
>JAHRWJ010000091.1 GCA_019090185.1 Immundisolibacteraceae bacterium | reverse complement strand
CGAAAACTGCCGCTAGTGATGCTGGTGGTGCTGATTTTACAGATACTGCTCGGTGGCTGGACCAGCACTAATTATGCGGCGCTGGCTTGTGTCGGGTTGCCCGACTGTAATGGTCTCTGGTTGCCAGCAATGGATTTTACTAATGGTTTTAAACCCTGGCATGGACTGGGAATTGATTACGAGGGCGGTATTCTTGAGAGCCCTGCCAGGGTGGCGATCCATTTCAGCCATCGCATCGGCGCGGTATTTACGCTGCTCATTATTGGTGGTTCGACAGCCTTACTCTGGCGTTCTAGCTCTGATCAACTCATGCGCCGCAGCCTGACTTTGGTTGGGCTGGTGCTGGTCGCTCAATTTTGCCTGGGACTTGCTAATGTATGGTTCTATCTGCCATTGCCGGTTGCCGTGGCCCATAATGGGGTGGCCGCTTTATTATTGATGTCGGTAGTGACTGTGAATTACCTGGCGTTTACCAACACCCAACGATTACCTGCTTAATGACTGACTCTGTAGAACAGCAGCACCATCCATTGCCTCGCTGGCGTAGTTTTCTAGCGCTCTGTAAGCCGCGGGTGGTGGCGTTAATCTGTTTCACCGCAATCATCGGTATGTATATGGCAGTGCCGGGGGCAGTACCGGGTCATATCCTGTTATGGGGCAATCTGGGGATTTTTCTTGCCGCTGCTTCCGCGGCAACCATTAATCAGGTGGTTGACGCCAAAGCAGATGCGATCATGAACCGCACCCAGTCGCGACCGCTGCCCCAGGGAGAGATACCCCCATGGCAGGCACTAGTGTTTGCAGGGGTGCTGGGTGGGTCTGCGATGCTGATGTTGACGTTTCTGGTCAATCCGCTAACAGCAGCGCTGACGTTCGGCTCATTAATTGGTTATGCCTTCGTCTACACCATGTATTTGAAACGGGCGACCCCTCAAAACATTGTCATCGGTGGTATTGCCGGGGCTGCGCCACCTGCATTGGGTTGGGTTGCGGTGACCGGTCAGCTCGATCCAGAAGCGTTATTGCTGGTGATCATTATTTTCATCTGGACCCCTCCGCACTTCTGGGCATTGGCAATTGCCAGGCGGGAGGAGTATTCACTAGCGGCAGTGCCGATGTTGCCGGTGACCCATGGGGTTGAATTTACCCGGCTGCATATACTGCTCTATACCATCCTGCTGCTGCTGGTCACCATGTTGCCGTTTGTATTTGGTCTGTCTGGCGGGTTTTATCTTATCGGTGCTCTGGCACTGGGTGGGCGTTTTTTCTGGTGGGTGATTAAACTCTATCGAGGTGGTGATGATCTGGTCGCCATGGCGACTTTTCGCTATTCGATTATCTACCTGATGCTGCTATTTGCGGTGATGTTAATTGATCATTATCTGTAAATCCTGGTAGGGGTGTCAGCGAGAGCCGCAACCGCTTTTCAGCGCTGCTATGGCACCACCTGGCTAATGACTAGATAGACAATGCTTAGCAGGGTAGCGATCAGCACCAGGGTGGCAAAGATACCTACCAGCACCATGTCACGAACTTTGGCGCGTTGAAAGGTCTGCTCGTAACCTTTGCGGTTACGAACCCCCAGGAAGGCCCAGAGGATTTCTTTTAATAACGTAAAAAAGCCCAGACGGGGCAGGTCTGGGCTTTCTGGTTGTCTGTTGGTGTTTGCGGAGCCGCTATCAGTCACTCACTAACTCGCCACGGAGTTTTTTAATCGCCTGGCTCTCTAGCTGGCGTACTCTCTCAGCAGAGATGCCGTAGCGGTTTCCCAACTCCTGTAAGCCAACCTTTTTCTCACTCAACCAACGGGAGGAAATGATGGTTTGGCTACGCTCATCGAGCGTATGTAACGCCGCTTTCAAATGTTGACTCTGTTTGTCGCGAAAATCCTGTTCTACCAGTTGGGTCTCAGGGCTCGGGATTTCGGCGGCAATAAAGGCAGCCGGTGAGCTGCTCTGTTCATCGCTGTCATCGCTATGACCATCAAAAGACATGGGTCTTTCATTGAGCCGAGCATCCATTTCCAGTACATCGGCCTGGGTCACACCCAACTCTTCGGCAACCCTCTTTGCTTCGCTATGGGTGATCCAGCCAAGCTGTTTTTTACGACTGCGTAAATTAAAAAACAGTTTGCGTTGAGCTTTGGTGGTGGCCACTTTAACGATGTGCCAATTACGCAGTACAAATTCGTGAATCTCGGCTTTGATCCAGTGACTGGCAAACGAGACCAGCCGCACGCCACGGGTAGGATCAAATTTCTTCGCCGCCTTCATCAGGCCGATACTGCCTTCCTGGATCAGGTCGGCTAATGGCAGTCCATAACCCTTGTAGTTGCGGGCCAGGTAGATCACATAGCGTAGATGGGATAGCACCAATTGACGCGCAGCGTCGAGGTCATTTTCGTTTTGCAAACGATAGCCGAGTGCAAATTCTTCTTCCTGAGTCAGGAAGGGTGCCGCGTTGGCCGTTTTAATAAAACGGTCCAGGTTGTCACGGGTTGGGGCCAGGGTCATCATCATTTGACTCATGGTCGGTTCTCCAGCTCTCTGGGCTTTCAGGTAGGTATTTGGGTATGGGTAAGGTGCTGTAATTCTATGTATCTAGATTTTAGCACTCTAGCGGTTAGAGTGCTAAGTCGGCTAATAGTTCGGTGACTATAGCGATCTTAAAATGATGTTGTTGCGTCTTGATCTGAATTAGGCGGTTGTGTTGGCGGGGTGCCAATAAGTAGCTATTTAGATGAACAAATTATAGACCACTAGCCAACCTGACTAAAACCAGAAAGTGGATTTAGCTGGCTTTTTTGATCGGAGCCATCAGGTCGTATAGGCCGCCGGTGAGAACGCTGACTTTGAGCCCCGCCTTGGCCATGGCAAAAGTGCCAGCAGAGCTACGTCGGCCGCTGTTGCAATAGCAGATATAGTGCTGACCGCGGTCGAGTTCATCCATGCGCTGGCGTAGCTCATGGAGAGGTAGGTTAATGGCCCCGGGTAGCCGAGACTGGCGAAACTCCATCGAATGGCGGACATCAAGCCATTTAGCACCCTGTTTTACCAAAGCAGCTGCTTCTTTACCGGTTACCCAGTTGAGGGCGGGTTGGCTCAATAGCTCGAGAAAATCATCTTTATAGAGTCGTAACAACACGCCGCGGGTGTCCATACGCACGGTCGCGTTACGCTTGTTATTGGTCAGCAAAGCATCTTCGCCAAAGCTGGCGCCTTCACCCAGGTCTGCCAGATGAACCTCATCTCCGCTATCGTCGTCGGTTCGGGTTACCCGGGCTACGCCATATTCAATCAGATAGAAATAGTCGCCTTCATCACCCTGGCTAATGATCAGCTCGCCGGGTTCTACCGGAATAGGCTCAACACGTTCAAATAGCTCGCTAATGTGGGCAATAGGGATTTGTTGAAAGCTCTTGTGGTAGCCGTTCAGGAATTTGCTGTTATCAATTTGGCTGTCATCTTCGGCGGCGCGGGTTTCGGCGGTAGCCAGTTGATCCCATGCCATCATCATGTCGAGGACGTCACCGTCAACACGGATGATTTTGCTTGCGCTGGTGGCGACCGCGGCAAGGTAGCCAGGGTTGGTCAGAGAAAATCGTGCTTTGGCATCACCAGCGATGACACGCAATTTTTCCTCTTTGCCTTTTACCGTGACATCAATCTCTCCCTCGAGCAGGAAAATAGCCTGCTTTTCGGTGAGCTTGTCATCAAAGATAGTTTCGCCGGAGGTAATCAGGTCTAAAGTGGTCAGGGTGCTGAGCTGTTCCAGGCGATGTTCCGCCAGGGAGGCTAGAGGCTCGAATTGTTTCAGCTGCCCCTGATCTACTTCGTTGATCTGCTCTGTCATGCTTCCTACCAGTCGGCTGTTATGTTAATTGTTACAGTGAGTTAAGAGTCAATCAAGCCGAAACGCCCTGATTTATTGATTTCTGTAGCAGCACTTTCTGCTTTTTTACCGGAATGGCCCTAATTTGGCTATCGATTCAGGCTGTTTAGCTACTTATACGCCTGGACGCCTGTTGAATCAGCAACCAGTAGTAAATCTGCTTTACGGTGGCTAAAAAGTCCATTGGTGACGACGCCAGGAATATTGTTGATGTTCTGCTCCATCTCGCCAGGATTGTTGATATCCAAATTATGGACATCGAGTATAACGTTACCGTTGTCACTTATAAAACCGGTTCGATAGACCGGTGTTCCACCAAGCGCGACCAGCTGCCGGGCTACGTAACTGCGAGCCATTGGAATCACCTCTACCGGTAATGGAAAGGCGCCTAGTTCGCCTACAAATTTTGATTCATCAAGAATACAGATAAATCTGTCAGAGGCCGCGGCAATAATCTTTTCCTGCGTGAGGGCTCCGCCACCGCCTTTTATTAAATCTCGATGTCGAGTGGCTTCATCAGCGCCATCGATATAGATCGGCAAGTTACCGGTGCTATTAAGTTCCAGTATTGGAATACCCGCTGCAGCTAAGCGGTCGCGCGACGCAACAGAGCTGGAGACCGCCCCTTCAATTAGTTGTTTTATTGAGG
>JAHRWJ010000090.1 GCA_019090185.1 Immundisolibacteraceae bacterium | reverse complement strand
TTTGGTATCCGTCTAGAGCTCTGTTGCGGTGGTCGCACTGTCGATGCCCACCCGGAGTTTGACCCAGTTACCTGGACAGAATCCGAACTTGGTAAAGCACTTTCTTACCATGATGCGGATGTAAATCCCGGGTTTCTTGATCATTCCCTCTAAAAGTCTGTCCGACTTCACAGCTCGTAGCGAGGGAAAGTCCGGTTTGAGGCAGTAGATCGCTCAAACTCCGACAGTCTGCTAGCTGTTAATTTTGCCCGCTTAAAATACCTGGCCGACCACCGCGCTAGGTAATTTTTGTAGTGGGCCCAAGGGGTTATTACTATTGCTCTGCTCATTGATGTTGGGGGTACCTCCCCAAATTTTATAAACCACCAAATTTTTATTAATGAGCAGCAGCGCATCAAACTGCCAGCCGGTTGATCGAGTTCGGCGTTTAATATTCAACAAGTCGAGCATCACGCTGCCCTCGCGAACCTTGTTGATCTTGCGAACATTAACCAGGTACCCCTCACAGGCTGTTTTAGCCTTTAAACAGCGCCTGACTTGCTCATCTAATTGCTCAAAGCCGATCGCTGGATTGGGCATAAAGCGTCCGGTAAGTTCGAGATAATTCAGAATCCGGACGTTGGGGGAGCTATTTAAGCCGTAGCCGATATCATCCAACGCCTCTGTTGTGGTTTTGCCCAGATCAATAGCATCGAAAGCCTGCTTTGCCTCCGCAAAACTATCCCATTTAGAATGCACTGCTGCCTGGGAACTTGGCAATGGGTTGCCGCTACAGCCGCCAACAACCACAATCGCCCCTGCCAACCAAAGCCAGCTCAAACACCGGTAACGCCCCAACTTGACCGTGTCACGCTTCATCGTTATACATCGATTAAGTCAGTCCCTGATAACATCCAACCGCAACTCCATAACTAATTCTGCGACAATCACTACCCACATTACGCTCCAAAAAACAGTGTCGTTAACTGCACCCAATCAAACTTACTTGAACCTGGTCAAGACAATCAACAATCGCAAAAAAAACGGATTTACTCGGCTCAGATACTAGAGGAAAACCTAACTACTGCGTCGCCCTACTGGCCAATAACTTTAGAGCCGATGCAACCAAAGCGGTTCTGATCGACATTTTTCACCCCCATCCAACAGTGGACAAAAAACCTTCATGATTACAGTGATACAAGGCGCCGGTGCACTCGGCTCTATCATGTCAGCTCTGCTGGTTCGTTCTGGACAGCAAGTGGTTCTGTTAGCCAGAGGCGACAGAGCTAATTACCTGCGCAAACAGGGAGTCACTCTAACCGGACTCGTCGAAACAACCGTTAATGTGCCGATTGAAACTGATCCAACAGCCCTGCCTGAGGCCGACCTGTTTATCACCACGGTCAAAACCTATGACACCAAATCTGCCCTATCCCCGCTACTGGGTCAACAATTTCGAAACGTATTTTCGGTCCAGAATGGTGTTCTTAAAAACCAGCAGCTCACCGCATTATTCGGCACACAAGCATTACTCGGTTGCGCCGCCAATGTCAGCGGTGAACTGCTGGACAACGGTGACATCCTATTCACCCAAAACCGAGGACTCTATATCGGAGAACCCACAGGCGGACTGTCGAGCCGTGTCGAGAGGATATCCAGCCTGTTCGACACCGCGGGGTTAAAAACGATTGCCAGCCCTCAAATCAACACGGTGGAATGGTCAAAATTTATCCCCTGGAGTGCGGTCATGACCCTGTCGGTGCTAACTCGAATGCCAACCTGGCAATTTTGCAGCAATCCGCACAGCGCTGAATATGCGGCCAATATGGTCAAAGAAGCCGCCCAGGTTGCCAACAGCCTCAACATTGAGATTAACGATGATGGACCGCTGCCGGCGTCGGCCATCGCCTCAGCAGCGGCCCAGGATGCAATCGCTCTGGTACAGGCTGTTGGAGCTGACTTTCATCAACGCGCGCCGCAGCACCGCATGTCGACTCTTCAGGATCTGCTTCACGGCAAACGTTTGGAGATAGAAGAAACCCTCGGATATCTACTTACCCTTGGGGTTGAACAGCAGATTGAGATGCCGGTTTCTACTGCTGCCTATCAACTATTAAGGGCTATCAATAGCGCTCAATGAGCGCTACTTGAGCAGCTAGCTGGGAGCCATGTAGCAACACATGATGCTGTTAATTACTTGCAACACCGGGTATCCCTACCCTGTCGGGCGTAGGCTTGCCTAAATTTTCCTGCTAGCTAAGATTCTGAACAATCATCTAACTATATTATTTACCTGGTTATTTTAAAGTATTTACATAAAACCCTTTTACAAGTGCTTATTTTTTATGTATTTTTGGCCATTCAGAAATGAGCTACATCCCTAGGCTATGGATCGGTTTAACGGCTAGGTGTTGCCTCTGCAACAGCCTTACAAAGAATTTTTAGCCATGACAGGGACCAACCAGGGTAGCCAAAAACGAATTATCCGGGAGGAGAGGCCCATGCAACATCAGCCCCAGTCGATAGCCATGAACAATTTTTTTTACAAAATTTTAACGGTTTGTTCCATCCTGCTATTCACGCTGACCCCACATGCGGCTGAAATAGAGGACAACACTCGGCTCAACGCTACAACCATCGACCAATTATTAGATCAGACCCTCGATGGCCGATTAATAAGTTCCTTAATAACGCCGAACCAGGAACTGATGATCCGCGATCATGGCTTCGAAATGCTGCTGATTCATTCACAGGAACTCTATTTCGATGAGAGCCTGGCTGAGCTGACCGAAAAATATGTCGATCGAGTATCCCTAACCGCCGAGAAACATCTGAGAGGATACGTAGCAGGTATGCCGTTCAGAGATATCAGCGAGCAGGACCCCGACGCGGCGATAAAAATTGCCTACAATTTTTTGCGCGCTCCGTGGCTGGGGCAAAATGTCGACTACGACCCAATGTATTTTTTAATCATCGACGGTAAAAAAGGCCTCCGGCGCCAACAAGGCTGGCGCTTTCAGCGTTATTTCCTCACCGGCTTAAAGCAGCCCCCACATAGCAGCGACAAGTCAATTTTACGCTACCAGTCCTTGTTTGCTGAATATCCCCAGGATATCCGCGGTGTTGGCGTACTCACGGTGAATTACCAGGATAACCGGCTACCCGATGTTTATGCCTATGTAAAACAGTTACGCCGAGTTCGCCGTCTATCCAGCGGTGCCTGGGCCGACCGTGTCGCAGGCAGCGATTTTTTAACGGATGAACTGTTTGGCATGGATGTACAACCGAACTGGTACCCAGAGTGGCGTTTAATAGGTAAACGCTGGATGCTGGCTACCGTTCACGGTGAGTCCTTTGGGCTGGAAGAATATGAAAATTCGCCTGAGCTACGCTATCCCAACGTCCACCTGGACAAGGCTCCCTACTGGAATTTCGATGAGGTTTATGAACCTCGGGAAGTCTGGGTAGTCGAGGCCACCATGCCTAAACGCCACACCTACGCCAGCCGTCGTTATTTTTTTGACAGCCATCCCTACACGCCGATGCTGCCCTGGCAGGAGTCTTATAATAGAAAAGGCGAGCTAGAAAAAATCATGGTCATCGGTTACCAAAGCGTGCCATGGGAAGATGGCTCCACCGGGATCGGCGCTGGTATCATCGCTGCGATTGATCTGAAAAAGATGCACGCTACCGTTCTCTATAACGCCCCCCTGGATCAATACCGAATTAACGATCCCTATGCAGTGGCCGTTGATTATGCGCCCCAATCCCTCTCCAGACGTTTTCGTTAGCCTGCTGGCAGACAATTCAACCATGAGCCTTCCGCTGTGAACCAGAAAAAAATTGTTCAATACATCCTCATTGGCATACTCGTGATGGCATTCTTTGCCGGCATCAATACGCTCTTTTACCAATACATCACCACTGCTTCTGAGTCACTTGAAAACGATGCTGAAATCGTCAGTCTGGCCTCACGCCAAAGCGCCATGACCCAACAGATTGCCCGCACGCTTTACCAGATGCAGCAGCAACAGAGCCGCGACAGAAGCATCAACTCGCTGTTGGCCGAACTCGAAAGTGGCTACGAGGGCATCGAGCAGACCTTAACGGGACTGTCCGAAGGTGGCACGGTTACCTCACTGGATGGTTCGGAATTTTTCCTGCCGAAGGCACCAACCGACGACACCGCCCGATTGGTTAAACAGGCCAGAAGAATATGGAACCCTTACGCCAAAGGGATTAAAGCACTACTTGAAACAGGCCCAGAAGCGACCGAACGCGATATTCAAAAAGCTCTTCGAAGCGTATCCCGGGGAACCAACCCGCTCGCAGCCATCACCAACAAAATTTCAGTTGAACTCGAAAACTGGGCTCGTGAAAAGGCAACCCGCCAGCAGTTCATCATCGTCGTTATCGCCGTTGTTATCGTTAACGCGCTCTTAATACTGATCTACCTGACCTACGCCACCATCCGTGGCGGACTGCAATTACGAATAACAACCGGCGAACTCACAGCGGCCAAAGGCCAAACCGATTCTATTTTGCACACCATCCGCGAAGGACTGATTCTGATCGACAAAGAATTTCGTATTGGACCGGTACAATCAGCAGAAACCAAAGCGCTGTTAAGAATGGACGACCTGGAAGGAAAGCACCTGCTGGCAGTCCTGAAACCCCATATCCCCGAGGCTCTATTTGGCACCGCCAACGAATACATCAAATTGATGTTTAAAAAACGGGTAAAAGAGCGGCTTATTGTCGAGCTCAATCCGCTCAACGAAGTTGAAATCAATTTCGATAAAGCTGGCGGTGGTTTCGAAACCTTCTATTACAGTTTCGGTTTTAATCGTATCGTCGAGCAGGGCGAAGTTACCCAGATACTGGTTACCATGACAGATATCACCAAACGCATACTGCTTTCACAACAATTGCAGAAATTTGAGGCCGAAGCCAGCGAACAGGTCAACTTGGTGTTTAACATCATTCACGTGCCGCCCGCCGACCTTGACCAATTCATCAACCGGATGAAACGTTCCCTGGACCATGTCAACGAAACTCTGAAGAAAGATGAAGGCGTTGGCAGCCATCACGAAACCCTGGACGAGCTTTTTCGCATCGCCCACGTTATTAAAGGCGATGCCGCTACCCTCGGCCTGGATCTGTTTGAAGCCAAATTCAACCAATTTGAATCGGTAATTTCCGACCTTAAAAACACCCCCGGACTCACCGGTAACGACTTCCTCAGGTTAACCGTGATGCTCGACGGACTGTTTGATACCGTGACCTCGGTAAAATCCCTGATTGGCAGACTGACGGCGATTCAGCAACAGTTTGGCACCGAAGACAAAACAGTCGAGTACCCAACCGCTGCTGACCTGCCTGCTCTGGATGCCTTCCAACGATCGGTAGAAAAAATCACCGAGCAGCTCTGTGCTCGACAGGACAAACTAGCGGTTGTTGACTGGTCAGGATTTACCAGCGCGCTGATCCCCTCGGGTCATAGCGAGCAGATGCTTGGGGTCGTTATTCAGCTGGTGCGCAATGCCATCAGCCATGGTATTGAACCACCGGCCGCCCGCCAGAAACGCGGCAAGTCCCCCCAGGCAACCATCCGCATCCAGAACTGGATCGATAACAACCGCAATATGATGTTGGCGGTACAGGATGATGGCCAGGGATTGCAACTCGATCAAATCCGCGCTCAGGCTATTGCCAGCGGCAAATGGCCGAAGCAGGATATTGCTAAATGGGATGCTCAAAAGACCATCTCGGTTATCTTCCAACCAGGCTTCAGTACGGTGGTCGAAGCGAATCAGGACGCTGGTCGTGGAGTCGGCATGGATGTTGTCAAAACCAACGTGGCAAGAATGAACGGCCGGGTCAAGGTTTCAACTTCTAAAGGCAAATTCTGTGAATTCCGTATCGTAACGCCAACCTCCAACGCAGCATGATCACAGGATATCCAACACCATGAATCGTAAACTGATGATTGTTGACGACTCCAATGTGGTAAGACGTTCCATCGAGCGTGCCGTCAATGTTGAAAATCTGGATATTGTCGGCGTCGCTGGTAACGGCATTAAGGCAATTGAGCTCTTCAAAGAAACAGCTCCTGATCTGGTGACGATGGATATCACCATGCCTGAGATGGATGGCGTTCAATGTGTTGAAGAACTGATCGAGCTCAATCCGGACGTCCATATTCTGGTGGTCTCCGCCCTGGCGGATAAAGCCACCGCCATCGAAGCCCTCTCCAAGGGAGCGCAGGGTTACCTGAGCAAGCCCTTTAATCCCAAAGAACTCAACGAAGCATTCCTGGAGCTATTAGAAGATGACTAGCCTGACCCTCGAGCAGACCGAACAGCATGACCTGCAGGCGTTCATCGACGGCACCGCACATTATTTTGACCACATCACCGGACAGGAGGCCGTGGTCGGCGCGCCCTATCTGCGCACCACCGAAAACCCTTCACTGGAGTACACCGGCATGATTGGCGTCTCCGGTAGCCGCAAGGGCTTTGTTTATTTCACCAGCTCACGAGAAATGTTGGAAAACATCCTCGATGCGATGGGCGAAACTGATTTTTGCGATGAGAATATTGCTGACATTACCGGCGAGATAGCCAATACCATTTCCGGCAATGTGCGTCGCAGTTACGGCAAAAACTTTATGATCTCGGTACCCGTAGTGTTAGCCGGGGGTAATCACCAGGTCACTTTTCCAGGTGGTAATGCTACCTACATTATTCCAGTATCCTGGAAGCAGTTTGAACCAAGACTAATGATCTGCCTCGAATAACCGCCGCCCGCCAATAGCGACTAGATTCCTTATTCTTAGCCTTTCTAATGACACCTGTAATCAATCAATCCCCCTTGTTACAGACCTTGAGCCATGCGCTTGAACAGGCCGTCAATCAGGCGGTTCGCATACAGCTCGACCGGCACCATTTTCTAATTCTTATGCCCCCCGGCCAGGTTGTGTATGCCAACACCACGCCGCTCAATCTGATCAGCGCACTGGAGAAACTGCCCGCCCAAGGGTCAGTCAGATATTGGGGACTGACTGACAGAGAAAAGACACTTGCATTTGAAGAGGCCGGTGATGGCTACGAGATAAATATAGAAGCGCTGAAGTGGAAAGCCACAGAGGTGATGGCGGCCGGGAAAACGCCACCCGGCATAGATCTGCACGCTGACCGAGTCTATATCCGCAACTGGCCCAACTTCAGCCGCCTACCCCACAGTGACGATGAACTTCGTATAGCCGCATTATGGCTAACCCACCCCATGTCACTAATTGCCACAGCAACCTCCCTACAGATCACCCTGGAGAAGGTAAACAGTTTTTACGCGGCTGCGGACGCGGCTCAGTTATTGGGGGTACTGTTCCGCGAATCAGACAGTGGAGAACAGAAAATCATCCAGATACCAGAATCAGCTGCCCCAACAGAGAGCTTTTTCAACAAAATAAAATCCCTGTTTGGCCTACGTCCGCTAATCGCCAGGCGCTAATGGTTACTCGATGAATAGCCCCAAAATCAAGCGCCGTAGCCTGCCGCAAAACACCACTATTTATGATTATCGTATTGAAGACCTGCTCGGCACCGGCAGCTTTGGTATCACCTATAAAGCCCGAGATTACGTGCTCGATATGCCGGTGGCCATCAAAGAGTACTTCCCCGCCGATATCTCGTCCAGAAGTGATGCCGGAGAAGTCAGCTGCGAAATACCGGAGCACCAAGAAGCCTTCGAGGACGGTAAAAACCGGTTTATTTTAGAGGCTCGCATCGCCGCAAAATTCAATCACGCCAATATCGTTAACGTGCTGCGCTATTTCTACGCCAACGGTACGGCCTACATCGTTATGCGTTACGAACCGGGTGAAGACTTGGCTTCGTTGATGAAACGAGAAGATTTTTATCCGGTTTCAGAATCGGTACTCATTCAGATCATAAAACCCGTACTATTCGGGCTTGGCGAACTACACAAAGCCGATTGCGTCCATCGCGACATCAAGCCTTCTAACATTTACATCCGTGAAAACGGCGAACCAATGCTGCTTGATTTCGGTGGAGCACAAGCCCAGGACATCGAATCCCTCTCCGAGATTCAGGTAGTGACACCCCACTACGCCCCCATCGAACAATACATGGCGAATAGCGAAACCATCGGTCCAGCATCAGATATCTATGCACTCGGTGCGACCATCTACCGCTGCATCACAACCAAACCACCGCGACGATCCATTCTTCGTCAGGGCTCCATCGACAATGACGGTAGGGACACCTATGTACCGCTGACCTCGCTGATGCCTGCTGGCTATTCAGACGAGCTATTACACCTGGTTGACCAGATGCTGAGTCAGCAACAGCGTAGCCGGCCCCAATCAATTGATGAAATTCTCGACAAACTAGACGTCATCGAGGAATCACTTCGCCCCAATCGATTGCCTTCCAGGCCCGTTATTCATGAAGAGCTGCTGGTTGTCGGCATAGACGACCCAACCCATTCAGACTTTTTGGATTCCCTCACAGCTGTCACTGGTAACGAACACATCCAGTCCAGTCCAGGACAACCAGTAACAGCAAGGGGAACACCTTTTTCAGATGACACCGCGCCCGACGACCCGATCGCTGAGTCAGACCGACCCTCGGATAATAGAAACGATTTGCCCTCCAAACCACTGACCCTAAGTTATTCAGGATCTGGCAACTCAGGCTGGCAGGCCACTATCGTTGCCAGGTCACTGCCAGATTGTCGCCAGTTAAGCCCAAACCAAATGACCAGCGGGTCCATCATTTGGCTGATCGACGTTCAACGCCCAGATTTACGCCTAAAAGTATTAAATTGCATCGATAACTTTACACGTCAGAGAAGTCCTGAAGTCAACATGGTCATCGGCCTGGTAAATTGCCGAACTAAATCTGACTGGTCACTTCAGGCCCTGCATCAGACACTCGAGCCGTTCAACACCAACACCGGTTTTCATAACCG
>JAHRWJ010000089.1 GCA_019090185.1 Immundisolibacteraceae bacterium | reverse complement strand
GCCGACGTCCGCGATGCGGTTGGCCAGGCACTTGCACTGATCGATAGCGGCCAGATGCGCGTTGCTGAGCCAACCGACAGCGGCTGGCAGGTCAATGACTGGCTAAAAAAGGCGGTTTTACTGTCGTTTCGTATTGCTGATAACGTCCCGCTGGAAGGCGGTTTCACCAAATACTTTGACAAGGTCGCCAGCAAATTCGACGGCTACACCGCTGAGCAGTTTGCCGCAACCGGTTGCCGCGTGGTGCCTCCCGCTACCGTACGCCACGGCTGCTACATCGGTCGCAACGTGGTGCTAATGCCCTCTTACGTCAACATTGGCGCTTATGTGGATGAAGGCACCATGGTCGACACCTGGGCCACAGTCGGTTCCTGTGCTCAGATTGGTAAGAACGTCCATCTATCTGGCGGTGTCGGCATCGGCGGGGTACTTGAGCCGCTGCAGGCCGCCCCAACCATCATTGAAGATAACTGCTTTATCGGTGCCCGCTCCGAAGTGGTTGAAGGGGTCGTGGTTGAGAAAAACTCGGTGATTTCAATGGGGGTTTACATCAGCCAAAGCACCAAAATCTATAACCGGGCAACCGGCGAAATCAGTTATGGCCGTATCCCCTCCGGGTCAGTGGTGGTATCCGGCAACCTGCCCGCTGCCGATGGCAGCCACAGCCTTTACTGCGCCGTTATCGTCAAACAGATCGACGAGAAAACCCGCGCCAAAGTGAGCATCAACGAACTGCTGCGCGGCGAATGATCCTGTACGGAATTTCTAACTGCGATACGGTCAGTAAAGCGCGGCGCTGGCTCAATGAGGCTGGCTGCGACTATCAGTTTCATGACTTTCGCAAAGATGGCATTAACAGTGATCAGATCAACCACTGGTGTGACCAACTCGGCTGGGAGAAAGTGCTCAATAGACGCAGCACCAGCTGGCGCAAACTCTCCAGTGAACAGACTGAAAATATTGACCAGGCCCAGGCGGTGGCGTTAATGGCAGAAATGCCGACGCTGATTAAGCGCCCGGTTCTGGTGGCAGAAAACTGGATTGAACTTGGTTTTAAAGCCGAAACTTACCAAAACCGGCTCGGCTGACTGGAATCACCATCAATGAGCGCAACTCTGGACCTGACCTGTGAACTGATCCGCCGAGCGTCGGTGACGCCGCAAGATCTGGGCTGTCAGCAGCTCATGGCCGACCGGCTGGCGCCACTGGGGTTTCATATCGAACACCTGCGCTTCGGTGAGGTCGACAACCTCTGGGCCGTATTAGGCACCGAGGGGCCCCTGTTCTGTTTCGCCGGCCATACCGATGTGGTGCCTACCGGGCCGCTAGATCAGTGGCTAAGTGATCCCTTTGATCCGGTTATCCGCGATGGCCTGCTATATGGGCGCGGTGCCGCTGACATGAAAGGATCGCTGGCGGCCATGGTGGTGGCCAGCGAACAGTTTCTAGCAAGCAACCCCACCCTCACTGGTCGGTTAGCCTTTTTAATCACCAGCGATGAAGAAGGGCCAGCGCTAGACGGCACGGTTCGGGTGATCGAATGGCTACAACAGCGGGGTCAGCAGATCGATTCCTGCCTGGTTGGGGAGCCCAGCAGTAACCAAGCGCTGGCTGACCTGGTGCGTAATGGCCGCCGCGGATCACTCAGCGGTCGCCTGAAACTGATCGGCATTCAGGGCCACGTTGCCTATCCCCAGCTAGCGGATAACCCGATCCATCGAATCGGTGCCATCATCGACCAGTTGGTGCAGATGGAATGGGATCAGGGCGACGAGCGCTTTGGGCCAACCAGTTTTCAGATCAGTAACATTCATGCTGGCACCGGTGCGGGTAACGTCGTCCCCGGCGAGCTAATCGTCGATTTTAATTTTCGCCACGGGCCAGCAAGCCCTATCGACTCATTAAAACGGCGACTTACTAAGGTCATTGATCAACGCTGCGATGATTACGAGCTGAGCTGGTCCGGCAGCGGAGGACCGTTTTTCTGTCCGGCCGGAGACTTTATTGACAATGTCTGCGACGCCATTCAAACGCACACCGGCAAACGCCCGGAACTCTCCACCGGCGGCGGCACCTCCGATGGTCGTTTTATCGCCCCTACCGGTAGCGCGGTAATTGAACTCGGCCCCCGTAATGCATCGATTCACAAGGTCAACGAATCAACCCCAGTGGACGAGCTAGACCAACTCACCGCTATTTATCAGACCATCCTGGAAAACACGCTAACCGGATAACAACGGGTACCTTCAAAACCCGCTATTCTGGGATCAGCCCAATATTCGTTTACAACCGGGCGTCATGGGTTTTTAAACCGCCGGACCAACCCAGTATCGCTTCATCGGCGGTAATCATAGTTGCCGAGTTGATGATCGCTGAGGCGGCAATCATGCGATCAGCCGGGTCAGGGGTTAGCCCATGCAGCTCCACGGCCATCAGCCCAATTTCACCATCAATCGGAATCTCGCGAATACCCGAGGTCAGTAGCTGGGTACGCCAGGTCGGCAGCGGCATGGTGATCTCCAGATCCTTACGATAATCAAGCATGGTCATTTCCCAGAAGCTAATCGCGCTGACCAGTAGCTCGTTGTTGGCCAGCGCCGCATCAACCATGTCACGACTCTTCTGGCCAACCATGTCGCAATCCTGGGTGACCCAGATAAGCACGTGGGTATCGAGCATAATCATCGTTTTTTCGCCAGCGACAACACCGGGCTGATCACATCGCCCTTAATCACCATCGAACCGCGCATAAACCCGACCAGGGTATCCGCACGGGCAACTCCTGGCGGAGTCAGCTCCGCTACAACAATGCCATCTTTAGTAATTTGAAAAGACTCACCATTGGCCTGTATCGATTCAATAAGTTTCAGGCTTTGCGCCGGAAACCCGGATAATTTAATTTTTTTCATCCTACCTCTCTCCCCAAAACAACATCTCGCCCCAACTCCT
>JAHRWJ010000088.1 GCA_019090185.1 Immundisolibacteraceae bacterium | reverse complement strand
TAGCTTGCTGGCGTATATTCCTCGCGCCGGCCGCTATCCCCCATGCCGCCCAGGTCTAGTGCAACCACATAGAAATTTTCGGCCAGTTGGGGGGCAATAAAATCCCACCAGTGCAAATGGGCGCCGCCGCCGTGGATCAACATGAGTCCGCGCTGTTTGGGATCCCCCCAGCATCGATAGGTGATGGTGGTGCCATCGACTAGAACGCTACTGTCCTGGTGATGATGGGCGAGTGCGGCCGTAAACCAGTCAGGTGCTGTGTTTATATTTTTGGTCATGATTTGCAGTGGCCCAGGGGATTGTCTGGCGGTTTTTTTGCTAGGAGTAGTGATGTAAGTCGGGATATACACGACCGAATTTAGTTTAGTTTTAATGGGCTATCGCAGAATTGTACCGAGAACCCCTGTTGATCGGTTAGAGATATACAGAGCCGCAGGTGTCGGATCGTAAAATTTTGACAGCGCTGAAATTGGTCAGAGCTTTTTTTTATCCCAATATCAATTTTGTGATTGCCAGGCCGATTAGAGGTGCTACGGAAGTTACTTTTAAATAAAGACGGAAATTATGGATAACGAAGTTGTCGATGGGCCCGCGCATGTAGAAGAGCTCAACGTGCTATTGGTTGAACCCTCGGGGATGCAGGGAAGGCATATTGCCCGTGCACTTAATGAGAGCGGCGTTGAATATGTGACCCGAGTGGAGTCGGGCCAGCAGACCCTTGATCGGGTGGTCGAGGTTCAGCCTGATGTGATCGTTAGTGCCATGTACCTGCCGGATATGACCGGCACGGAGTTGCTGTTAGCACTGCGAGAGATTGAGCAATTTAGCAATGTTATGTTTATGCTGATTTCAAGTGAAACCCGCATGAGCCAGTTAGAACCGCTGCGCCAGGCCGGTGTGGTGGCGTTATTACCCAAGCCGTTTACGCCTGAAAACCTGCAGGTTGCGCTGGATAATACTGTCAACCTGTTGTCACCAGACACCCATGAGTGGGATGAAGACCGGGTGGCCAGAACCCGCATTTTATTAGTCGATGATAGCGCCGTAGCGCGTAAATTTTTAGTGCAGAATCTCGCGAAAATGGGATTAACGGATGTTGTTGAGGCTCACAATGGTCGTGAGGCGATCGATTATTTGCAGGCTGATGAATTTGATTTGGTGATCGCTGACTACAACATGCCAGAGCTGGATGGCTTTGGGCTGCTTCAATTCATCCGAAAAGAGTATCGGCGCAAGGATTTGCCGGTGATGATGGTGACCAGCGAACAGGATGAAACCAAGCTGGCGGCGATCGAGTCCGCGGGCGTTTCGGCCTTGCTAGATAAGCCGATGGTCGGTGGCAACATGCACGATATTATCGGCAGCATGATTGGTTTGTAGCACCGCCAAAAATTAAGGTCTTAGATGTAAGACCAGCGCGCTACGGTTTACAGGCTTGCTTGATGCGACCTTGAAAAACTCGTCCCTGAGTCTCTCAACATGGCCGTGATTAATTTTTGGCCCTGGTCATTATGCAGTCGCCGCGTTTTTTATTACTGCTCAGCGCTGACTTCGTCAGTCGGTTTGCCCAATTCCTGAAAAAATTCCTCTACGCCGTTAGTTCGGGGAAAGGGCGAATCGGGTGTGGGTACTTCAAGAAATTCACACAGTGGGCCCCAGCCGTCGGTGACCTGATAGACCAGTAAACGCTCTGCAGCCACCGTATGCTTGACCTGCTCAATGTGAAGTTCATAAGCAGTAATGCAGTGATCCCGGTCATCTGGGGTGTCGCGAAAGCGGCCATGGAAGGTACCGTCAAGAATGATTTTTTTGCCAGCCATCAGCTGGCTGCGCTGTAAAGATTCAATGTCGGGGGTTTGGGGTTCGGTTGCGCCGGGGGGAAACGCCAGGTTGCAGGCCTTAAAAATAGTATTGGTCATGCTACGAATCCAGCTTTGGGAATCGCGCACGGTCAGAATTACCTTGGCTTCTGGGTAGAACTCAATCAGTTGTTGCCAGAAATAGGCCGATGGCCAGTCGGTAGTTGCCTGGTAATTGGCCAGCAAAGCAGGCCAATCTGGTGGGTTTCCGTCAGCGTAACCTGACCAGATGTTGGCATGTTCCGGGTGACGGAATAGTTCCCGTTGGTGGTAGCAGTTGCTAAAACCAAGCTGCTCTAGTGCAAATTTCAGCGACAATGTGCCGGTCCGACCAAAGCCGGGGCAGATCACTTTAAGTGACATAAGCTCTTCCCTGTTTTGATTATTGTTATTTCAATAGCCCAACGTGATTGTTGAGGTGTCGCTTATTGCATCACGTTAGTGACCGGTAGGGAAATGAAAATTATGGTCGGGTTTCAAACCTGGCGATGTTCCTACAATCTGGTAGTAGAAAAATCGTCTCGGTCACTGCCTGGCCGCTGGGCAGCCATGTTGCTGTTGAGGGGGGGTAGCCTAAATTGGGACTAAGGTTTTTTATTAAGCAGCTGTTTCAGATCGCCAAATGGGTTGTGGGTCCCGGTCTTTCCGGGTTGGTCTTTATCGCCGCTGGTAGCCTCCGCTTCGAGCTGACGTTGATGTTCATTATCGTGGCAATAGAGGCAGAGTAGCTCCCAGTTACTGCCATCATCTGGATTGTTATCGTGGTTGTGGTCACGGTGGTGCACCGTCAGCTCTTTTAGATTAAGGCGGTCAAACTCACGGCTGCAGCGGCCACAGATCCAGGGGTAGAGTTTTAGTGATTTTTCTCGGTAGCCTTTGGCCCGTTGGTCGCTGTTGCGTTTGGCGGCGGCGACGATGGCATCATTACTGGCGTTGTCGGGTTGGTTTACTTTGGTCATTTTGGATACCTGGATCGTCTGCGGATACTGGGTTTGAATGGGCAGGTGAGTGACTTACCGGGTTAAGCGATTTCGAGCCCATCGGCTCTAGATGAAATCGCGCTGCCGGCGTCAAATTGTAATTCCGCCAGGCGGGCGTAGAGTCCATCCATTTTGGTGAGCTCGGCATGAGTGCCTTCCGATACTATTTTGCCGTGATCCATCACCACAATTCGGCCCGCATCCACCACCGTGGCCAGGCGATGGGCAATGACGATGGTGGTGCGGCCTTGCATTAATACCGCCAGCGCGGCCTGTACAGCCTGTTCGCTCTCGGCGTCCAAAGCACTGGTTGCTTCGTCTAGCAGCAGCAGGGCAGGGTCTCTAAGTAGCGCTCTGGCGATGGCAATACGCTGTTTTTGTCCCCCTGAGAGCCGAGCCCCCCGTTCACCAAGCCGGGTATCGTATTGATCGGGCAGGCGCTCGATGAACTCGTTGGCATGGGCCGCTTTAGCGGCGGCAAATACCGCTTCATCATCCGCATCGAGGCGACCATAGCGAATGTTGTCGAAAATCGATGCGGCAAACAGGGTTGGTTCCTGGGATACCAGCGCAATTCGGCTGCGAAGTTCGCGAATATCGACCTGACGTAGATCTCGGTTATCGACCGATACGGTCCCGCTATCTGGATCATTAAAACGCAGTAGCAGGTTGAAAACAGTACTTTTACCCGCGCCAGATGGCCCAACCAGGGCCACCGTCTGGCCCGGTTCAACATGTAAATTGAAACCATCTAAAGCCAGCTGCTCGGGTCTGCTGGGATAGGCGAAATTGGTGTTATCAAAGCGGACCTCGCCGCTGGCGGTGGCCGGCATCAGCTCAGGTTCAGATGGACTGATTATTTTTGGTTCGGTGTTGAGCAGTTCCAGCAGCCGTTCGGTGGCGCCAGCGGCTTGCTGTAGCTCGCCAATCACCTCAGCCAATGCGCCAACTGCTCCGGCAACCATCACCGAATAGAACACGAATGCAGAGAGTTCACCGGCGCTTATCCGGCCAGCGAGCATGTCATGGCCACCAACCCAGAGGATGATGCCGATCGCGCCAAATACCAGGAATATCACCACCGC
>JAHRWJ010000087.1 GCA_019090185.1 Immundisolibacteraceae bacterium | reverse complement strand
TGCGCTGATATTCGCCGCTACGTTGGTGCGGACCGATTTCTATCACCGGCTCAAGATAGACACCAGAACCCGGTTTAAAAGTAGACAACTGTCGACCTCGCCAACCGCGGATACCCGGGCCAGCAGTCAACTCCTGAAGCCAGTCGACAGACCATCCATCCAGCGGCCGCAGGATTTTTTTCTGTCCCAACTCGAGTACAGAGGGGACCTGAACCGACTCAAAATCAGGACTATCGGCAGCGGTAATCAACAACTGGGACGGTTTTTCGGTCCAGCTGATGCGAACAACACCATTATCTGCTGGAAGTCTAAACAGGCTCACGCCCTGCTGTTGGGCAACCGGACGATGGCCCTCGACAGTCAGTTCTCCAGCGCTGGCTAAAATAACGATTTCACCATCTGATTTTTGACGGCTAAATTCGAGCTTTTCTTCGGGTAGTTGATCTCCAGCAAGCGCTAACAACGGATAACCACCGCGCTGGTCATATACCAGGAACATAAATTCGCTCAACCGCTGCTGCTGTTGAGGGGTAAAAGGCCCGGATATCGATTTAACAGACGCTACGCCAAGTTCTGTTAGTTGGTTGTTGAGACCATTGACAGAATCATCGGCCAATTTCTGTAAGCGACCCATTCCATGCTGTTGCTGGTAAAAATCGATGCTATCTCCGGCCCTCAACAGGCCATAAACCGCCCGTGAAAATCGAGGATCTGAAAATTCTTCTCGTAACAAATCGCTCATTTCGACTGAGACACGAAGTGCGTCAGACACTGCAAAAACCGCTTCTTCAATATCTGGCGCTACGTCCGATTCAAAACCAGCGGTTGAGCCTGTGGTCGCAGTAGATGAAACATTCGCGATGCCACTGAACAGGGTCTCTCGTTTACTCAACTGCAGGGATATTTTTCGCCGCTGGTTACGCTGTAAATGCAGATCAGCTTTACCGATTAAGCGGGTGCGACCATCCAAGATCAACTCACCGGTCAGCTGATACCGTTTTGGCGGCATATCCGTTAGGGTTAGTGGGGCATGACCAACCAGGCGTCCATCCAGGCGTAACAAGGCACCACTGGGATGAGTATCAATTTCCAACGCAGCCAGTCCGACTCTGGATTGCAATTCAAAGTGGAGCTCCCGCTGGCCATGGGGGGCGATCACCACTGTTTTTTGTAGCGGTTCAAACCCCTCAAAGGTCACCCCAAACTGATGTTCACCCGCAGAGATCTCTGCGGAAAAAGGGGTTCTACCGAGTCGATTTCCATCAACCGACAGAACCGCTTCCAGCGGATCGGAACTCACGGTTACCCGAGCAAAGCCTTCACCTAAGGGCACCACAACCATCGAATCCGATTGTTGATCAACCTGTAGTTGCAAACGGCCTGACCGATAACCGGTCAGCGTGCCTCGAAGCTGATAACTACCATAGCCTAGTTCTACTGAAGTGCCGTGCTGAACCTGCCGACCTAAAGACTCAATCAGAATCTGGCCACCTGCCGGCTGAGTATTAAGTACCACCTGGCGCGCCCCAATAACCGACCTTGTCGCGGGCTGATCAATCGAATTATCGGCACTGCGATGGCCAGGAACCCAATTCGGAACCGTCTGACAACCGGCCAACACTACCGCCGCAAGCAGTAGGCCCCATCTCATTATCAACAACAAATCAGCTAAACCTAATTTAATTCAGAGAACGACCGACACGTAAATGCTGGGACCTTGCCCAGGGCGTGGTCCCAGGCAGCAAAGAGCGGTTAATGGTATAGGCGGTAATGCCACCTTTCTGATCAGCAACAACCACTTCAGCTAGCTGGTCGTTGTTGATATCACCAATCACCGGCGATGCCAGATATCCCGCCGCCGACTGTTTCTCAGAAGAAACCAGCAACTTTCCGTTTGTAGAATCAATCGCGATAAGACGACCGCTTCGATCAGCCAGCAGCAGATCGGCCTGTCCATCATTGGTGACATCAAACAGTGCCACGTCAGCCAGTACCTGCTCACCAACCTCACGCTGCCAGATGGTTTTGCCACCGCTAACGGTCAGCGCGGTAGCCACGCCAGACTGTGAAACCACCACCACCTGATCAGTGCCATCCGCATTGGTCACTACCACCGGCGCAGCTGCATAGGGACCGTGATCTGAAAAACGCCACGCGATCAATCCACTGTTACCAAACAATCCGTAGATTCCGCCAGGCTTTGAAGCCACGATGATGATCCTGCCCTGCTCAGACATCGCACTGACCGGAGATGAAACCAGACCTTCGGGAAGTTCTCTGGTCCAGAGTGCACTCAACCCACCAGTCCCAACCGACAGCGCCCATACCTCACCTATTGAGGTGGTGACCACTAGTTCATCACCATCGTCATCGGTTAGTCCCACCGACAACGGAATTCCACTGGCTCCTTTCAGACCAATAGCACTGCTATTCCATAGTTCACGGCCACTGCCGCCGTCCAGGGCAACCAGCCCTTTATCGCTGCTCGCTAACAGTAGGTCTGGCGTGCCACTAGCGGTCAAGTCGCGCAACTCAGCCCGTTGCTTAATCATGCCATAACCGCTATCAAACGCGGTTTTCCAGAGCACCTGGGCTTTGCCATTAACGGCATAAACCAACCCTTCATAACTGGCAATCACTAGATCGTCGATGCCGTCACCGGTGAGATCTGCTGCCACCGGCCCGGCCACTACCCGTCCGGCCACCGGCATATCAAAGATTCGTTTACCTTCTTCTCCGTCGAGCACCAACAAATGACCACCACCATCAGCAATAGCCACATCCAGATAACCATCACCATTGATATCGGCTAATAACGGCGCAGTCGGATAACTGCGTTGCCCTGGCAACTGACGATGCCAAAGAGAAGAAATGGTCAAAGGCGCCGTAATCGATTCCAGTTCTACCCGAGGCGCTCGATCAACCAACATCAAACCGGCCACAATCATCAATAGGAGGATCGCACCAACACCGCCGCCCAGGTAGTAATTTCTGTAATCACGGGGCATTTTCATGGCGACCGATCGCATGGTGGCGTTTGGATCAAACCCTGCCACAGGCGGAACCTCGCCGACCTTTTCCTTTTCCTGCATATCCGGCACGATGAAGGCTATTTTTATACTACCAACGCGTACTCGATCAGCATGATGCAGTTGACCTCCCATCACGGTTTCACCGTTGATAGAGGTGCCGTTGGTGGATTCACAATCCTCTATCTTCCAACCACCATCAGTACGGATAATAAGCGCATGGCGTTTGGAGATGCTCTGATCCTCAAGCACAATATCGTTGCCCGGCGTACGACCGATGCTGTAACGGCTGTTAACCAGCAATATTTTTTCGCCGGCCCGATCACCGGAACGGATCAATAAATAGGGGCCTATCGGGGCGTTTGTATCAATTGCGAAACTACGTGCAATGGTGTTTTCCTGATCATCATCCGGGCCTTCGACCTCAAATTCGACCACATCAATACTAACGGTATCTCCGGGACGAACGGTTGCCGAACTGACTGACTGACCGTTGACGCTACTGCCATTGGTGGAGCCCAGGTCCCGTAAAAAAAGTTGAGAATTGAGCACTTCGATTTCGGTGTGACGTCGCGAAATTTGTGGCAAATCAAGCACCAGGTCACAACTCGGATCACGGCCGATCACAACCTTGCCCCCCAAAGGAAAGCGCAAGCCGACGACCGACTCATTCAGCCCCTTTAAACTCCACGCAGAAGAGCTATCGTTGGCAGCAGCCAATACGGCGGCCATCTCATTGCCCTCAACTCCGGCGCTAATAACGTCTACCGGTTCGGGTACCCGATCAGCGGCGAGTAAATCTGAAGCATCGAATTTCTCGGTGGCTAATAACGGATCAACCACTTCGATTTCAATCGATTCCAGGCTCAATAAATCACCACCGACGATGGCGTCAGAACCCTGGATCGGCTCGCCATTTTTTTTGCAGCCACTACCGGTCAAATCGACTGCCAGAACCTGACCATCCTGACGAAACAGCTCCATCTGAAACTCTGCGACACCACTCTCCGGCAGCACCACATCATTTCCCGGGTCGGAACCCAGCGTAATCCGTGGTCGGTCGATGACCACCGCCGAGTAACTTCGGTTCTTGAATCTGAGTTCCAGCATTTAACCTCCCTAATGTGGCTTCTCAACCTCCCCAGATTGCGAAACAACGCGTTATATTTAGACCTAAAAGCTACTCAAAAATCATCAAGGCTATTATGGCAAAAAAAACCTCGCATTGCCTATGTTAGCTGTTAACCACAACTGACCAATCCCGATCCCTAATCAGCCCACAACAACACTTTTTCACCATCCGGTTCACTGTTTCAGACTTTGCCTTCAAAATAGCTCCGGGTCATCATCAGGGTCTCTAGAAAAAACCAATGCGAGAAATCAAGCGAACCATCAATCTGAGCTTTATCGAAGAGAATTTTCGGCGTTTACAAAAACGCGCGTCGACTAGCGAAATTGGGGCTGTGGTCAAGGCCGATGGTTATGGCCTGGGAATGACCTCGATTGCAAAAAGACTTGCACAGGCAGGCTGTAGACATTTTTTTGTCGCAACTTTTAAAGAGGGACTAACGCTACGAAGCCAACTGACAGAGGAAACTATTTTTGTTCTCAATGGCTTAAGCACCAACCAGCCACAAAACTTTCACCAGGCCCGACTCATTCCCGTGCTCAATAGCCTCGATGATATTAATGCCTGGTCTAGCGCTGCTGAGGTCACCGAACATGGCTGCGCCATTCATGTTGATACCGGCATGCAGCGACTCGGGTTAACGATTGCAGAATTTGAAGCGGTTAAAGCCAATGTAGGGCTGCTAAATTCACTCAACATTAAACTGCTCGTCAGCCATTTGTCCTGTGCTGAACAACCTCAGTCTGCAATGAATCAACAGCAGTTAGCCCTGTTTACTAGCCTGAGCAATGGTTTACCTGAAACCATCAAAAGCCTGGCCAATTCCAGCGCGGTTTATCTTGACCCAGCATTCCATTTTGACCTCTGCCGAGCGGGGGCTGCACTTTACGGTGTGAACCCCCAGCCCGACCAGAATAACCCCATGCAAGCCGTACTATCGGTGAGCGCACCCATTCTGCAAATCCGCCAACTGAATCAAACTTGCAGCGTCGGCTATGGCGCAACCGCCACGATGCAGCCCGGCAGTCGCCTGGCCACCATCGCTGCCGGTTACGCAGATGGCTACCCCCGTCAGGCAAGTAACCTGGGGCAGGTTCAGATTGGTAACTGGCTAGCCCCGGTTGTCGGCAAGGTCTCGATGGATTTGATCAGTGTCGACATCAGTGACCTGCCCGCATCGGCTATCGCAGTTGGAGAGATGGCCAACCTGATCGGTCCGCTGGTCAGCATCGATGAGCTGGCTAGCGCTGCTAATACCATTGGTTATGAAATCTTAACCAACCTGGGCAGGCAGGCAGAGACCGAATATGTTGGTTAGCCTCAAACCCGCCAAACTCACGCGGTTGGGCTAAATAGCACTAACCTGGCCCCAGACAGACTTTAGATCCTCGCGGGCAACCCTGCCAGCGCAACCTGGGCCTCTTCAACCATCTCAGCAACAATCAAGGCAGCAGGTTTGACCTGGTCAATCAAACCACAGCCCTGACCGGTGGGTAAACAGCCCCGGTCCGGGTCATCTGAAGTCCCCAGCAGGTCCAGCACGTCGGCTTCGCGAGAGACCTCCATCTGCGCCGGAAACGCCAGTATCTGATCTTCGCGACCCACCCAGGATTGGGTATATTCATTACGTAGGGTACGAATCTGCTTGCCGGTATAGCAGCGCGTAAGTGTGGTGTCGTTGGCACCGGACTCCAGTATCCGCTGTTTCCAGGAGTCCGCTGCATGGGCCTCATCACTGGCAATAAACCGGGTACCAACCACCGCCGCCTGAGCACCCAGGGCCATCGCAGCAACTAATCCAGCACCGTTGGCGATGCCACCGGCGGCGAGCACCGGCATATCCCCGGCCGCGGCAACCACCTGTGGCAATAGTGTCATCAAACCAATATTGCCGGTGTGACCACCCGCCTCGGTACCCTGAGCAACAACAAAATCGATACCCGCTTGACGGGCTTTCTGAGCATGTCGCGGTGCACCGACCATGGCACCTATCAACATTCCGGCATCTTTGGCCCGAGGAATAATCCAGCCAGGGATGCCCAATGCGCTGAGAAAAATAGGCACCTGCTCTTCAAACATGACGTCAATCTGGTCGTCAAAAACGCCGGGTAAAGGCACCAGTAGGTCCAGCGCCCAGGGCTTGTCAGTCAAGGATTTTATAGTGCGAATACCTGCCCGAATTTCATCCGGCTCAAGGCCGGCTGCCCCGTAAATACCCAAGCCACCAGCGTTGGAGACCGCCGCCACCAGCTCAGGCCAGGAGACCCCTCCCATCCCCGCAAGCACAACCGGCAAATCAATACCCACCAGTTGACAAAAGGGTGTGTTCAAATCAAATTCCTGCTCCATCTCTCCTCTCCTTTAACGCGCTAGTTGCTACTGTTTTCTTATTAAGGAGCCTCGTCAACATCCTCAATTTTTCGATCCGGGCGAATACGAACCATCACCACGGCGTTATCCTCGGTTTTTATAATTTCTACCGGGTATCCACCCAACCGAATACTCATGCCGGTGGCTGGAATCTCCTCTAAATAATCGAGTATTTGACCATTAAGGGTTTTCGCGCCCTCCTCTGGCAGGCTCCAGTCCATCTGCCGGTTGAGTTCACGAACCGTAACACTGGCCCTTACCAGAAAACTATTATCATCCTGAGAATGAACAACCCCGGGCAGCAATGCCTGTTTGTCGGACAATTCACCGACAATCTCTGCCATCACATCTTCCAGGGTGACCAGCCCAATCGGGTCACCATATTCATTCACCACCATCACCAACCGGGATCGGTTTTGACGAAAGTTAAGTAGCTGGTTGGTCAGGGTTGTGCCCTCTGGCACAAACTCGGCCGGCTGTAAGTGAGCCTCAATCAGTTTGCTATCAGCTTCATCGTCACCTAATAGAGGAATCACTCGTCGGCAGGAGACAATCCCCAACAAATTATCGATACCACCGCGACAGACCGGCAAACGGCTGTAAGGACTGGTTATGATCTGCTCGCGCAGCTCTTCCCAGCCATCATCTAAATCAAGCAAATCCAGTTCTGGCCGCGGCACCATCACGTCATCGACCACCACTGAATTCATGTCCAGAATCCGTAGCAACATTTCCAGCTGATCTGCCTGAATTTGATGCCCGCCGGTATCGTTAAGAAAGGTTTTGACCTCTTCACGGCTCAATTGAGCCCCGGAAGCATCGGTAGTGTTAACGCCAAACAGCCGCAACAGGGAATTTGAAAAACCATTAATCAAACGGACAAATGGATAACTAATAAACAGCAGCAGGGTAAGTAACCAGGAGGCAGGCAACGCCACCCTTTCTGGCTTAATTGCAGCCAGGGTTTTGGGTGCAACCTCGGCAAATAAAAGCACCACGATGGTCAGAAGTCCCGTACCTAGCGCGAGGCCACTTTCACCCCAGAAGCGCAACGCAATCACGGTGGCCAGTACGGTGGCAAGAATATTGACCACATTGTTGCCGAGCAAGATCACTGCCAGCAGCCGGTCGGGGCGATTTAATAGCGCCTGGGTACGCAGTGCCGCTGGGTTGTTTTGCGCGACCAAATGCCTCAGCCGATAACGATTCAACGCCATCAGGGCTGTTTCAGAGCCTGAAAAGAAAGCCGAACAAATAATCAGAAAAAACAGCAGCGCTAATAACACCGCCAGGGGGACTGAATCCAACGAGGTAATACCTCAGTTACTTAGGGAGGCGAAGTATTTAGCCACAGGACAGTAGGAGTCAAGAATCTCATCAACTCAGATCAAACAAATCAGCACCGGTATCGCGCCCG
>JAHRWJ010000086.1 GCA_019090185.1 Immundisolibacteraceae bacterium | reverse complement strand
TGGCCGCAGTAATAGTTGCTGTGGTGGTGCCTGCGTTGGCGGTCACCCCGTGGGTGCCCGTGAGCTGGTTAATGGCGGTTGCGATCTGGGTCGCACTGCCGGCTCCAAGGCCATTACTGGCGTTGGTGGCCGCGCCAATGGCGGTGCCATTGATCTGCAGGTCGTCGCCAGCGAGCACAGTGGTATCGGCGACTGCAGCAATCGCCGCCATGCTGGCGGCAGCGGTGGGGCCACTGCCGATTAGATCGAGTTTGATGTCTGCTACCTGGCCTATTTGACTGTTACGCATGCTGGCACCGACATTCACGGCAATGGTTTCGCCGACGTTAGCCCCGACCTGAAAGGTGGCATTACCGAGGCTGCCATCGAGCACATTGCGACCATTAAACGCGGTGTTTTTGGCCAACTCATCATTGGCTGCTAACAGTTGTTGAAACTCTGCATCGAGTGAGACCCGATCCTCGGCGGTATTGGTGGCGTTGGCAGATTGAATCGACAGCTCACGCATGCGCTGTAGGTTATTGGTCACCTGCTGCAGTGCACCTTCGCCGACCTGGGCCAGCGAGATGGCATCGGCGGCATTCCGTGAAGCCTGGTTAAAGCCGCGGATCTGCGAGGTCATACGGTCACTGATCGCCAAACCTGCGGCGTCGTCCTTAGCGCTGTTGATGCGCAGCCCGGACGACAAGCGCTGTATCGAGGTCGATAGCGAGTTCTGGCTCATGTTCAGGTTTCTCTGAGCATTGAGCGACAGCACATTGGTGTTAATGACGTTAGCCATCAGATGATTACTCCCCAACGGCGGCGCGTTTGCGCTGCTGCGTTGTCGTTCTTATTGTTATGTTGACGGGTTCTACTAGTCATTTGGTCTTCGTAACCGGTACTTTATTAAGGCTGCTTATTAAAGAGTCAGCATTCAAGGGATTGTGGTGGTCAGCTTGCTAATTGAGTGGCGGATAGACCAAAAAGCGGCAAAATTTCGCCGTCTGAGGGAGGTTAGCAGCCGCTGGAGGCTATTCTTTAGCGATTTATGGTTGTGATTTTGGTGACGCCGGTTAGCGCTATTTCGATACTTGAACTTTACGGCTCCCCTTCTTTCCCCCTTATTTAAAAGGTTATGGCTGGGTAAATTGTCGATCCCCCTACTGCCCTGGTCGATACGGATCGTTACAAAAAGGGTCCCAAACACGGAGCGGCAAATAGCTTCCGCTATGGTTGCCGCTCTCCTGGCTGTAGCCAGTGACGGCAATTTGTCACCGCTAGCGGCAATCGGGGCTTGCCGAGTCGGGAAACCGTCGCGATACAAAGGGTGGTTGGCTTTAGGCGGTGGTCGTTAGGGTGCGGTGAGAGAATAATTTTTTTCTAAGTAATTGAAACATAGCCTGGTTTATTGATTGTTAGGTTGATTTTTGATCACCGGCTCGACCCCGGCATGGTCTTTGCTATTCCTTGTCAGTATGGAGAACCCAGCCCAAGGACATCACCCTGCTATGAGCGACCGATACCTGTTAGTGATCGAAGACGATGACACCCTGCGTGAGCTATACGAGGCGGCATTGACGTCGGTTGGGTATTCGGTGCTGACAGCTGCCGATGGCGCTGCCGGGCTAGCTATTCTTGAACAGCACGACGTGGCGTTGGTGCTCTGCGATGAATTTATGAGCCCGATGTCAGGCCACGAATTTTTGCAGCAGAGTCGTCTACTGGCCAGACCTTTGCCGGTGTTGATGATCAGTGGCTACGCCAATATTCGTCAGGCGGTCGAAGCGATGCGCGACGGTGCGGTGGACTACTTAATTAAGCCAGTTACAACTCAGGAGTTGCTGGCCGCGGTTGAAGTTCATTTCCCGGCGGTAGAAGTTGAGCCAGACCAACCAAGTGGCATGGTAGCGATGGCCACCTCTAGTAAAGAACTGGTGGCTTTGGCGCGTCGGGTGGCATTAACCGACGCCACCGTGCTTATTACCGGGCCCAGTGGCTGCGGTAAAGAAGTGATGGCACGCTTCATCCATCAACAGTCGGAACGGCTGAATGGCCCCTTTGTCGCGATTAACTGTGCGGCGATTCCATCGTCGATGTTAGAGGCGACCCTGTTTGGCTATGAGAAAGGTGCTTTTACTAACGCGTTGCAGGCGACTCCGGGTAAGTTTGAACAGGCTCAGGGCGGCACCCTGTTATTAGATGAGATCTCAGAGATGAGTCTCGACCTGCAGGCCAAGTTACTCCGAGTGTTGCAGGAACGCGAGGTTGAGCGGCTGGGTGGTCGCGGGGTGGTCAAGCTTGATCTGCGGATTATCGCTACCTCAAATCGTGACTTGCCAGCGACGGTGCGCGATGGCCATTTTCGTGAAGATCTCTACTTTCGTTTGAGTGTATTTCCGCTGCGGTTGCAGTCACTGGCTGAACGCCCGGCCGACATCATCCCGTTGGCTGAGGCGATGTTGATCAAATATGGCGAACCGGTTAGTCGGCTCACTCCGGAGGCAGCTAACCGGCTGCTCGGCCATAGCTGGCCGGGCAATGTCCGAGAGCTGGAAAACCTGATTCAAAGATCGCTGATCTTGGCTGACGACCAGCCAATCCGCGGCTATCACCTGCAGTTTGATCCATGTGTTGATGAACAGGTCGAGTATGTCGATCCGTTGGCAAACATCCGGGTGATGGCCGATGCTCAAGCGGGTTCCCACCCAGCTTCCCAGTCAGACGTTATTAACCGGGTGGATGAGATGACCGGCGCTTCGCTGCGCGACAGCCTGAGAGATCAGGAACAGCAGCGCTTGATTGATGCCCTGGCGAGTTGCCGTACCCGCAAAGCAGCAGCTGGCTATTTGGGTATTAGCGAGCGAACCCTACGCTACAAGCTGGCCCGGTTACGTGAACAGGGTATTGAACTGCCCCGTTCTCGGCGTGCGGCTCATTAAGCCAATGATTATTAATAGAGCAACCATTATCAGCGACCTTGGTCGGTTGAATGACGCTGTTTTCTGCAGGAGTCAAACATGAGTTCAATCACGCCAGTGAGCGTTGACACGGTGTTGGCCCAGATGCGCACCATCCTTGCAGAAGGCCGGGTGGAGATGCCTGCCCTTGACCAAGCCAAGGGTGTTGATGGGGTTAAACCGACGCAGGGGTTTGGTGCGCTGCTGACCGAATCGCTGGATAAGGTTAATGCGGCGCAGAAAAACGCCGGTCAGTTGCAGGATCGGTTTTTGCAGGGCGATGACAAGGTCAGCCTGGCTGAGGTGATGATTGCTGGTCAGAAATCAGAAATTTCTTTTCAATCGTTATTACAGGTCCGTAACCGGGTGGTTAACGCCTATGAAGAAATTATGCGGATTCCAATTTAACCGTGTGGATACGCAACGCGAGTGGCAATTTTCTGGCTGTTTGAGCTGATGAATAGTGTGACCACAAATAAAAAAGCAGGGACTTCCCTTTGGACTTTTGGGTTGTTTAGTCTCCTGCATTTTCAAAATGGGGTAGTCAAAGGTGGCTGAAAAAGGTCTAGGCGCACAATTAGAAGGGCTTTCCGGATTACCGGTGAGTCGTCAAATCAGTTTGATGATTGTTATTGCGGCGGCGATTGCTCTGAGTGTGGTGGTGATGAGCTGGATGGGTCAGCCCGCCTGGCAAACCCTTTACACCCCCCAGACCGACCGCGAGGCATCGGAGTTGGTGGCGGCGCTCAGTCGGGCCAATATTGCCTACCAGATGGAGCCCGGTAGCGGCGCCATTCAGGTACCGGCTGATCAACATGCCACCGCTCGCCAGGCAATGGCGGGCCAGGGTGTTGGTGGTGGTGACCGTGGCTTCGAAATGATGGATCAGCAGGGTTATGGCACTAGCCAGGCGCTGGAAAACGCCCGACTGCAAAGAGCGATGGAAGGTGAGCTGCAGCGTTCGATCAATGCAATGGCCGGCATCTCATCTAGTCGGGTTCATTTAGCCATTCCCCGATCGAGCCCGTTTGCCAAACGCCGTCAGCAGCCCACCGCTTCGGTGTTACTACGGCCGTTGCCCGGTTATCAAATAGATGAGGTGGTGGCCGGCTCCATCTCCCGGCTGATTGCTGCCAGCGTGCCAGAAATGACCCCAGCCAGGGTGACGGTGTTAGACCATCGCGGCCGTCTGTTAAGTGGTTCTAAGGGCAATAACGCGTTAGCCATGTCTGACGGTCAACTCAGCTATACCCAACGGGTGGAAGACCAACTGGCGAGGCGGATAGAGAGCATTTTGATACCGGTGGTTGGGCTCGACGGGGTGCGAGCCCAAGTGCATGCCCAGCTAGATTTTACCGAAGTCGATGAAGCTGCCGAGCAGTATGATCCGGAACGTCGAACGGTACGCAGCGAACAGAGCCAGTCTCAGCAGTCCGGCGCTGGTTCGCTGGTGGGTGGTATTCCTGGGGCATTGAGTAATAGTCCGCCTGGATCTGAGGTGGTGGCAACGCCGCTTGAAGAGGGTGGTAATAGTCAGCGCAGCAGCGTGGTCAATTATGAGATTAACCGAACGGTGCGCCACACCCGTAACGCCAGTGGCGCCATCAAACGTTTATCGGTGGCTGTGTTGGTCAATTACATAGCTGTTGCCGATGGTGATCCGGCGCCCATGGAGGAATCTCAGTTGGCCCGCATTGAAGCTCTGATTAAAGAGGCGGTCGGGCTTGATCAAGCGCGTGGCGACACCCTGAGTTTGACTAACATGGAGTTTTTGCAGCCTGAAACTGCTGAAGTGGTTGAGGTGCCAATCTGGGAACAGGGCTGGGTTCCCGGGGTGATCAAACAATCCCTCGGGGTGCTGATGTTACTGGTGCTGGTGTTTATGGTGTTGCGGCCAATTTCAAAACGCCTGTCAGAGATGCCACCTCCGCAGCAGTTAGCGCAAGCAGTGCCAGAACCGGAGATGTTAGCCGCTGCCTCGGCCGCTCAACACGCACTGCCAGCAGCGGAAGTAGAACAGCTTGAGATGGTTCGTAACCTGGCAGACACGGATCCAAAGAAGGTCTCTCAGGTGGTCAAGGAGTGGATTGAAAGTGACGCTTAATCAACAGCCCTATTGGAGTCATCAGAGCAGGAACATGGACGTATGAACGGAGTCGAAAAAGCGGCGGTACTGCTGCTCACCATGGGGGAGCAGTCAGCTGCTTCAGTGATGAAATACATGAGCCCGACCGAGGTGCAGCAACTCGGTCGGGCAATGACTTCGATGGGCCGGGTTAGTCAGGACGAGGTCAACGATATTGTTGCCGGCTTTTGTGGTCAGGCTGAGGTTGCAACTTCAGTCGGTGTTGAGGCCAATGCCTTTGTAAAAGACGTGTTGCAAAAGGCCCTGGGTGAAGATAAAGCCCGCAACATGATCGACCGGATATTCAGTGGCAGTGACACCACCGGGCTGGATATGTTGCGCTGGATGGACCCGTCGGCGATTGCCGATGTACTTAAATTGGAACACCCGCAGATTATCGCCATTGTGTTGGCCTACCTGGAGCGGGATCAAGCGGCAGATGTACTGGCGCAGATGAGTCGACCAGCGGCCAGCGATGTGCTGATGCGCATGGCAACACTCGAAGGTGTTCAGGAACGCGCATTGCACGAACTCAGTGAAGTGCTGGAACAAACTTTTTCTAGCAACAAGGGTAATAAAGCCTCGGCTGCTGGTGGGGTGAAGGTTGCTGCGGAGATTGTTAATAATCTTGAAGGTTCGCTTAGCGCTGACCTGTTGGAGCAAATTAAGGGGGTTGATGCCTCCATTGGTGAAGGTATTGAGGAGCTGATGTTTGTCTTCGAAAACCTTAACGAACTGGATGACAAGGGTATTCAGTCGTTAATGCGGGAAGTCTCCTCTGAGCCGCTATTGCTGGCATTAAAAGGCGCTTCCGAAGGGTTGAAAGAGAAAATATTCTCCAACATGTCGACTCGGGCCGCAGATCTATTACGTGAGGATTTAGAGGCCAAAGGGCCGGTGAGGCTGGCCGAGGTCGAGGCTGCACAGAAAGAAATATTGGTGGTCTCCCGCAGACTGATTGATGCGGGTGAAATTTCCTACGGCGGCGGTGGTGAAGAATATGTCTAGTGCAGGTGTTGAACCGATGCAGGATGAATTGGCCGAGCGTAGCCAGTTTAGCGGGGGTCTAACTGGCCAGGCGGTGAAGCTAGACATGCCGCAGCTGGCAAAAGGTGTCCGAAAAATGGCTGCGAAGAAGGCGCCGGAGCAAGAACAAGACCTGGCGTCACTAAAACGAGAAGCTTACGCGGAAGGTTTGGAGCAGGGTATTGCCCGCGGAGAAGCACAGGGATTAGCAAACTCACAAAAGGACATTCAGCGGCTCCGTGAATTCATGAACCATCTGCATCAACCTTTATTGGACCTGGATAACCAGGTGCTGGAAGGGGTTGCCTCACTGGCGGTAAGGCTTTCGGGCCAGCTATTACAGCGAGAGTTGGCGTTGGACCCGGCTCGACTGGTGCCGATTATCAGTGCCGCGCTTGCCCAGTTGCCGATGAATAATGATCAGCCGCAAGTGGTATTAAATCCTGACGATTTGAAGCTAATTGAACAGCTGCAGAAAGATGATCCGTCGATTGCCAACTGGTCTCTGGTGGCTGATTTGCAGCTCCCCGCTGGAGAATGCCGAGTTATTGGCCCCCTTTCGAGGATTGACCTGGGGCTAGATGCCCGGTTAAAGAATTTACTGGCAACTCTGCTGGATGAAGATCCGTCGTTGGCGGATTAACGACCCATGAATCCAATCACAGGGTTAACCGAGAAGGATTTCAAATGAGTCAATCCGTTACTGCCACCGGGCCTGAATGGCAACCCGGTAATCAGTTTTTTCATGAACAGTTGCTGCGCATGCAGGCACGGGTGCTACGTACTAATGGCA
>JAHRWJ010000085.1 GCA_019090185.1 Immundisolibacteraceae bacterium | reverse complement strand
CAAGTGAAGATGGCTGCCCCAAAAGGGGAATTGGCTTTAAGTTCTGAATTTATTCACAGAGGTTGTTCATTTCTTTTGCTTGCCCGCACCAAAGGCATAAGTCTCATAAGCTGCGGCCAAAAACGCCGCAGAATCAACTAAAAACGAACCAAAGAAAAGGGCACCCCAATAGCGCTCTGATCTCCCAAAGTCGGTGATCTTTCGAGCTTCCGCGAACTCGCTACGCTTGAACAGCGCGCTGCACCGATCCGAAAAATCACTGAGTTTGGCGGCGCGCTATCAAGGAATAGGTAGGTCAAAAACCAAATAAAAACATTTGGAAGGCCACCGCTAGAACTGATTCGGCCTATAAAACAATATGGAAAGTTTCTTAAGGAGCCTCTGAAAAACTTTGGGTGAAGCAGATCGTTTCTCAGAATGTTCAGATTTGAGGTGCAAAATGCAGGCAATAGTGGGGCTATTGGCTAATCTTACAACGACAAAGCTGGATGTTCTGAGGAAGTAGATGCGAGTTCAGAGTTTTTCAGAGGTTTCTTAACTTAGTGCCATTCCCACCTGACCCGCCCTGCGTCAATCCCTATTAAAGAAACTCAATTTTTCGACAAAAAAAGCCCGGCCAATGATTGGCCGGGCTTTTTACCATCACGATTTAGCGGTGACGTTTAGCCGACGCGAGCAATATCCGCCTCGGTGATCACACCCTGAGCCAGCAGTACTTCGGCAATCAGCGCTTTGTCCTGATCGTTGGCACGAGCGGCCAGCGGCGGACGACAAACACCCATTTTGTAGCCCAGCAGTTCCATCCAGTACTTAATCGGCGCCAGGTTATAGACGTTGCGACCGAACAGCGGTGCCATGAAGACCTGACCTAACAGATCACGTAATGGCTCCAGTTCCTTAAAAATTGGCACGGCGGCGTCCATTTTGCCCTGCTTGGCAAGTTCCATGATTTGGTACATTTTTTCACGCTCTGAGCCAAACATGATCACCTCAAGGGTGCCATAGATAGCCTGGGCGCCGTGCACAACGGAATCCCACAGAAAGAAAGCTTCATTGGGCTCGGTGACCACAATACGATCGCCACACATTTTGCGCATGGCGATGGTGTCAGCCGGGTTACCCAACCCATTTTTAATGGCGACGACTTTTTCCAGGTTTGACAGTCGATTGACCAGACCATGGTTGAGCACCACACCCGCAGTGGCGGTGTTGTAAAGCGCAATAGCTAACGGCTGATTATCGTTGAGGTATTTAAAGTAACCGTAAATATCGTCGTCTGACCGCAGCTGCAGTACTGGGTTGATCACTTCAATCAGGTCATAACCGAGTTCGTCGAGCACATTGGCTTTTTCAACTACGGTGAACGGCGACGGATCGAGAATAACCGATGTCAACATCATCCGACCGTTATTGGCTTCGGCACAAACATTGGTGTACTCATACCATTCGGTGGGCGTCATGTTCCACGCTTCGGCCATGTTGCCGCCGGTCATCAGACCATAGAGACCAATTTCGGCATAACGATTAACGTTGAATGCCAGCGCCTCTTTATCGAGACTAAAATCTTCTTTAAATGGTGTGGTCGGTGCGTTGGTGCAGTTAATGATATTTTCGCGGGCCCACTGCTTGGCTTCGCTGGGGGTATAACTAGGCATGTTGCTGCTCCTCAAGTTACGAATAGACAATTAATCCAGGCGAATCACGCTCTGCCGGGTTATCACTTTTGGTCGCGGTCAGCAAAAACCGCCTCATGGTTGTGATAACGGGGCTTTGATCATACACAACCGGCCTCGGCATCAGGCGACTTTAATTGCCGGAAAACGCAACTAAACGACTGTTAAAAAAGTGATTTCTCTGGGCAAGTTTTGCCTTGTTGCCAAAAAGCACTCAACACCAGCCAGCAACCCGATTCGCTTCAGCCGCTAAAACCCGCTCCTCATCCGAAGCGAAATGTTGGTCCCAATGTTGCAGACGTGGCCGGGCGATCATTTTATCCCAAAGCAGTGGCACCAGACTGGCGATAAAACAGACCAGAATACTCGGCATCTGTGGCGCATCCGGCAGCGGGGTCAGATCGGTATAACTGACATCCGGATCAAGGTGATGCTCTGAATGGGTGGTTATTTCGTAAGCCAGCAATCGACTAAAGGGCTGCAAATGGTTCCAGGCGTGATGGGGTTTAATCGGTGCGCCGGGTACCCGCACCAGGCCATAGTGCTGCGCGTAGTTATAGTCAGCCATCACCGAAAAACCGATGATCCAGGTAATCAGCAGTACCGGCAGCCCAATAGGCCCGGCCAGCCAGATGAAACAGATCGCGAACAGCAGTTCGAACATCACCCCCCAGAACAACCGGCCAAACGGCGACCAGGGCGATTTGTCTATCTTGCGCAAATAGGCGAATTCGAGTCTAAAGGTTTCGCCTATTTGCGCTTTTACTGAGCGCAGAACAAACCGATAAAGCGACTCGCCACGTATGGGTGTATCACCATCTGCCGGGGTATCCAGGTGAATATGATGGACATGAACATGGCCAAGATCAGTAATCGGCACCCCATAACAGGTGCCAATTAGATCAGCGCCGGTGCGCGCAAACAGATTATTGCCATGCATCAATTCATGGGCGGTTGCCAGGCCAATAGCACCGTTGAGAACACCAACTGACAACACACCACCGAGCAGGTTCCAGCCGCTAATCTCACCCGCCGATATTTGCACCGCAAACACCATCCAGAAACCAAACAGGGCTGGGTAGTGTAGGTAAGGCAGGCATCGAGCCAGCCACGGATAACGAATCTTTCGCGAGCTAAAGTCCGGCGCTAACAGTGAATCAACCACAGCCAGCACCACAAAAGCGGCCACCCCGGTCCAGCTGCCCAGACCACCTGCCGCCATACCCGCAGCGGCAATACCGATTAACAATAAGCTCGCCAGGTACTTAAAACTGTCGCACATCCTGCTGCTCCTCAACAATAATCACCACTAAGACTTCAACAGTTTAGTGCATTGTCTGGCTAACACCTTTAACCCTACAAACCCACCGTTTCTATCTAACTACTTCACAGAAAAGCAATTGTATTTAATGACCATTTCATTACTATGACTTGAGGTTGCCACGGATGACCGCCTCATAAGAAGGAGATAAAAAGACCCGGTATAGCAAAAGGATGTGAGCCGGATCACTCTATCGAGGGAGAGAGAGGATGAAACCAATCTATCAATCCGCCGGCCTGTTGCTGGCAGCAAGTTTGATCATACCGACCGTGACTTCGGCCAAAGTCAGCCCGCAAGAGGCTGCCCTGCTCGGAATTAGTGGCACAGCATTAACCCCGGTTGGCGCAGAACGAGCCGGCAATGCCGACGGCACTATTCCAGCCTGGAGCGGTGGCATTACCGAACTACCCGCCGGCTATACCAAAGGGGGCTGGTATGTAGATCCATTTGCCGATGATGAAATCATCTTCACCATCACCTACGACAACTATAAGCAGTACGCCGATAAGCTCACCACCGGCACCCAGGCGCTATTCGAACGTTACCCTGAAACCTTCACCATGCCGGTCTACCCAAGCCGGCGCAGTGCATCCTACCCGGACTGGTACTACCAAAGCTCGATTGCCAACGCCTCCACCGCCGAGTGGTGCGGGCATGAGGAGCCTACCCTGGCCGAGCGCTGCATCAAGCGTGAATCCAGGGGTCGGGGCATTATCTTCCCGATTCCAAAAACCGGCGGCGAGGTGATGTGGAATCACACCTATGCTTTCTTTGGCAAACATTACACCGCCAACGCCTATGGGATTAACGTATTTGCCGACGGCAGCTACGCCGACCACCAAAAAATAGATCGCTGGTTTCACCCCCATTACGAAACCGACCAGGAACGCACTAAGGATGTGTTTTTTGAGCGTGGCGGGGGCTCCATGCTCTGTTTCAGTCAGGAAGATATTTCTCCGCCGCGTACCGCGGGTCAAATGTTCGGCGGCTGTAATTCATATGCCAATAATGACTTCGACGCCTACCTCTACATCCCCGGCCAGCGCCGGGTTCGTAAAGCACCGGAACTGGGGTTTTATGACAGCCCTGGCACCGGTTCTGATGGCCTGCGCACCGCCGATCAACGGCTCGCCTGGTTTATCACCGGTGGTGAAGAGTGGTACGTTTACGAACAGCCCTATAAAAAAGAGTTTTACGTGCCCTATAACGCCTACAAGATGGCCCAACCTGGCCTAACCTTTGATGATGTTGCCCGTCCCGGCCATGTTAATCCTGACATCAAACGCTATGAGCTGCACCGCAGCTGGGTTGTTGAAGGTCGGTTACGGCCCGGTTATCGTCACCTGAGTCCTCACCGCCTGGCCTATATCGATGAAGACAGCTGGCACGCCACCAACGGCGACATGTACGACGCCCAGGATAATATCTGGCGGGTATCTGAGCTCTATAACATCAACTTTTATGATCAGAAACTAACCTACATGTGGGCCGATTCCCATATGGATCTGGTCAACGGTCGTTACGCCTGTATTAACGCCTGGCATAACATGGGCATTGCCGAGGGTAACGGACCGCCTGACTTTGACTCACCTCCAGAGCTCGATTATTACAAGCCCTCTGGACTGCGCAAACGCGGCGTGCGCTAGCGCTATCCGAAATTTTGCAACTTGATTAAAAAAGCGTCACTGGAATTTGGCTTTCCCGTGGCGCTTTTTTTTAGTTAATTTTTTACCAGTAAAAATCTGAATTTACAGAACAAGTTTTCTCAACCCTGGCGGAGAACAGCATGGCACTACGCAGCGGCGATGAATTCCTAGCTTCTTTATCCGATGATCGAAATCTCTGGTTTAACGGAGAAAAAGTCAGCTCAATTACCGAGCACCCGGAGCTCAGCCCCATCGCCGAAACCCTGGCCAGCGCCTATGACCTGCACAACGACCCCAACCTCAAATCACACCTCACCATTACCGACTCTGGTGGCCACAGCTTTAGCGCAAGCTATCGTGCGCCGGACTCTGTTGAGGCCCTTCAGCAGCGTCGTCAGACCATTGATTACTGGGCACGCCGCAGCGGTGGCGTGGCCGGGCGTATTCCCGATTACCAGGCCATCAT
>JAHRWJ010000011.1 GCA_019090185.1 Immundisolibacteraceae bacterium | reverse complement strand
TTTGCGATTGCTGCACCCGCGAGGCCATCTCCCGCTGCATCCGTTCGCGCTGGTTGCGCTCGGTGAGATCACGCAGGTAAACCAGCACCGCCTGATCACCATCGAGATCATCAACCCGGGCGTCATATTCATAGGCCAGTCGCTGGCCAGCTGCGATCCTCAGGCTAGATTCACCTGAAAAGCGGCCATCCTCGTTGGTTAAAGCTGACCGCTGGGTGAAGTGGTTTTCGAACCAGGAAGGGTCCAGGTCAGTAATGTTTTTCTGCAACAGCTGGTCACGCTCATAACCGAGTAGTGTGCAAGCCATTGGATTGACATCAATTAGCCGGCCATCCATGTCATGCAGGATGACCATGTCGGGTGAACTATCAAACAGTAACCGGTACTTCTTCTCACTAGCGGCGATGGTCCGGCTTAACTCTCGATCGGCTGTCACGTCATGGTTAATCACCATGACCCGTTGTGGATCATCATCGAGACCCACTAATGGATAGACTGATATCGCATGCACCTGCCCTACTGCGGTGCGCAATTCTGTGACGCTGCCCTCTCCTTTTAGCGCACCCTGAAGTGCTTGCTGAATCGCTGAGTGATCAGCAGCGTGAATCAGCGTGCAGTAATCCTTACCAATCAACGCGGTAGCAGATTGACCAAAAAACAGTGCACCACTGTTGTTGGCCGCCAAAACACGGCATTCACTATCGAGCTGAAAAATTCCATAGGGTGCCGCTTCTAACAGGTGATGATATTCATACTGAAAGCTGGCCAAATTTTCTTCGGCCTGACGCTGCTCGGTACGATCCTGAATGGTGCCAAACAGACGCACCACCCCCTGCTCACCGACCTCGCTATGACCAACAATATGAACATGGCGTTTTTCAACATCAGCGGTGACCAGGGTGAACTCTTCATCCCAGGACAGGGGCACCGCCGTCGGATCGTTGGTCAATCCGCGAGCATATTCGGCTAACCGTTCACGACTCTCAGGCAGGTAGATGTTTAATGCCTGTTCAAAATTCACCTGCGCCTGCGCCTGCGTGGCTGGCGACATGCCGTGAATCCGAAACACCTCTTCGGTCCAGTAAAATTGCTGCCCTGGAAAGGACAGTTGCCAGCCGCCAATTTTTGCCCGAGTCTGAATCTGTGCCAGCAACTCATCATGCTGGGACTCGGCGCTGGCAATATCCGCAATCGCGAGCAGCACCCAAACGGGCCGGCCCTGCCAGCCTGTTGAGTAAATAAACACTTTGACCGCATATTCGCCGCCATCGGCCCGCTGGTGATGGCTGGAAAAACTACGCTGGGAAACCACCTCGGCCTGCATTAGCTGCACCAGCTCACCCATTTCGGGTTCAGAGTGGGCAGTGCTGATATCGAGGATGGTGCGCTGGTGTAGCTCTACCTCTGAGAGCTGAAGATTGCTCCTGGCGGTCAGGTTGCTACGGATAATTCTTAACGATGCCGGCTCGACGACATAAAACTCGATTTTCGGATGAACCAGAAGCGCTTCGTTAAATTTTTCGTCCATTAAATCCTACCTGTCGCCAGCGTTTCCCTAAAGCAGCCAGGGTTTTTCCGAGACTACTTAACCATGTTCAGTGGTGCGATTTTCAAGAGCCAGGCCAATTCCGTCGCAAGGTATAATTTTGCGACGGGGCGTGAGCAAGATCATTAGAAAGTGTAGATTCGCCCCATATCAGTAGCATTATAAAAACAAGCTGTTCAGAAGGTGAACATCTAACTACAAGGCCTAGATTGACGCCTTAACTACCAGGAGACATAACAATGAAATTTCGATCCATTTTGGCGGCCACCATGCTGCTGACTGCCAGCGCTACCCCACTGATGGCCCAGGGCGACCCGGCTGAAGATGCACTGAACTACCGACTGGGGGTGTTCCGCACCATGGCCTGGAGCTTTGGCCCGATGGTAGCGATGGTGAAAAACAAAATGCCCTACGACGCGGCGCTTTTTAGCCAACATGCAGAGCGGGTGGCTTTCCTGTCACACCTGCCACTGGAAGGGTTTATTGCAGATAGCCGAATTGGCGACACCACTGCCAAACCGGAAGTCTGGACCGAGCGGGCCGAATTTGAAATCCAGATGGACACCATGATCAGCGCAGCCGAAAAGCTGTTCGAAGTATCTAAAGCAGGCGACCTCGACGCCATCCGGCCTCAATTTGGTGCGCTGGGAAAATCCTGCAAAAGCTGTCACGACGATTTTCGTACCGAGTAATCAGCGCCCGGTCGACGAATTAGATGGCGGTGATTACCGCCGCCATCTAACTCTAACGGTTTAGCGTCTTAGCCAAATGGCGGCGCTTGAATCGACAGCCAGAACACCAAACCAGCAGATATCAGCACAATCAACAGCGCCCACCAGAGTGATCGACCGGCTTTATTCTGGGTTTGATGTTGGCTCAGCTCTGCGCTGGTAAACCATTTGCGACCGGTAAACATCGGCTTAATCAGGTTGTCCCGTTTAAAAACCCAGTAACTCAACACCGCCACTATGTGCAGGCTAATAATCGCCAGCAGCAGATTGAAATTGAGCTTATGTAGCCCGGTTAGCCAACCGCTGGTGGCGTTACTGACCCACCCGGTGAGTGGCCCCTCGTTATAGATATCATCGTTGGCAAACAGGCCGGTGCTGGCCTGAAACAACAGCATTAGCAACATGGCGACCACCGACCAGCCGCCCAGCGGGTTGTGGCCAATAACCAGTTCTGATTGCCCGCCTAACAACCCTTTGAGATAACCTAGCATACGGCGCGGCCCGGCCAGAAAACTGCTAAACCGGGCGTACTCACTTCCGCAAAACCCCCACACCAACCGAAATAGAATCAGGGTCATCACCGCATAACCGACTTGCATGTGTCGATCCATCCAGGCGGGGCCCTGCTCGGCAGTAACCCAGGCAGCAACGATTAACAGCACCAGCAACCAGTGAAATAACCGCACCGCCAGATCCCAAACCAGTAGGGGCTGTTTTTGCGATTTGGTCGCCAAATCCTGTTCTGAGGATTCACTCATCAGTAATGAATTCCGCTACCAGACGATTAAACTCATCGGCTTTTTCAAGATGAACAAAATGGCCAGCGCCAGCTACTGGACGATATTCACAGCCCTTGCCATAGAGATTTTGATCCGGCTCACCAAATTCAATACCGATGCAGCCATCCTGCTCACCATGGATATAGAGCGCGGGCACCTGAATAGGCAAATATTGCTCGGGCGGCGGCGTTGCAAAGGTCTGTCGATAATAAGCCAGCGCCGCTGCCACCGAACCGGGATTGTGAAAGCAGTCCAGTACGGCGGTTAACACCTCGTGCTCGGGCAACCATTCAGGTGCACTCCATTCATCCCAGAGCCGCTTGACCAGTTCAAAGTTACTCATAGGCAGGGCATGGTCGGCCAAGGCAGTCAGAAAAAAGAATACATACCAGGAACGGCGCTGCTGATCGCCACTGCCGGCCAACCCCTGCATCAGCGCCGGGCCATAGGGCACCGCGCTGGAAATTAAATGAGTAACCCGGTTCGGGGCCAGTACTGCCGCCGCGTTAACCGCCCCAGCACCCCAATCATGGCCGACTAGTATCGCCTGCTGAGCCGATAACGCATCCATGATATTAAGTAGATCCTGGCCGAGACTCATCACCCCATAATCACCATCAACCGGGGCAGAAGAGGGGGCATAACCACGTAACCAGGGCGCCACTACCCGGTAACCGAGCTGACTAAAATGGTCCAATTGGGAACGATAACTATGCGGGGTGTCTGGAAAACCGTGTACTAGCAACATCAACGGGCCACTACCGGCCGCCAATGCTTGAAACTCGATCGTTGGGGTGGCTATAGAAACCTGCTCAATCACGCTCTGCCTCCGGGTATTTGATGGCCTTAGCCGACCAGGGTTATCCAGGTCTGCAATTCAACAAAAGTGAATCGAATGGTACTAGATCAATCTACAGCCCGGGCTTAGCCAAAATAGTAATAGCCGCCACCGCTTCTTCATAGCCATGAAAACCGCCACCATTTTCAGCAATACCAAACCGGGCATTCTCAACCTGCCGGCTGCCGGTCTCACCGCGTAGCTGGGTGACTAACTCAAACACCTGGGCCAATCCGGTGGCACCAATCGGGTGACCTTTTGATTGCAGGCCACCAGAGGGGTTAACCGGCAGCCGACCGCCCAGCGTGGTAGCGCCGGATTCGACCAGCGGGCCACCACCACCGAGCTCACAAAAGCCAAGGTTCTCGGTTTGCTGAATCTCGGCAAAAGCAGTGGCATCGTGAACTTCAGCCAGGGAGATATCAGCCGGTCCGATACCCGCTTTTTCATAGGCTCGGTTGGCAATCCGGCGGCAAAGGTGCTCATCGAAGGCTTCCGGTTTACGGTTGCTACCGATACCAATTTCACAAGCCAACACCGGTACCGCTCGCTGGCGCTGCTGATCGGTCAGCAAATCACCATGGCAAACAATCGCCGCAGCGCCGCCATCACTGACCGGCGCACACATCGGTAGGGTTAGCGGCCAGCTAATGGTTTTTGCGGCTAACACTTCTTCAACGCTCATCGCACGGCGATATTGTGAACGGGAATTATCTACCGAATGGGTATGGTTTTTTGCTGCCACCATCGCCAGCTGGGCCTGGGTGGTGCCAAATTGTTCCATGTGAAACCTCGCCAGAAAGGCGTAGATATCCATGAACAG
>JAHRWJ010000084.1 GCA_019090185.1 Immundisolibacteraceae bacterium | reverse complement strand
TGGCTACCGGGGAACCGGCAAAGCGGCGGCTGATCAATGTGGTTGAAGAGATGGCCATTGCCTCCGGCACGCCGGTACCGGCGCTCTACTTGATTGAATCTCAGGGTGTGAATGCTTTTGCTGCGGGCTTTACACCAGGCCAGGCGGTGATTGGCGTGACCCGGGGTGCGATCGAATTGCTCAGTCGAGACGAGCTCCAGGGGGTGATTGCCCACGAGTTCAGCCACATACTGAATGGCGACATGCGTTTGAACATGCGTCTGGTTGGTGTGCTACACGGGATCTTGGTGATTGGCCTGTTAGGTCAGGCAATGATGCGCGGAACCTTCAAACGGAGTCGATATCGTTATCGTCACCTGGACAGTGATCCCGCGCGAAGACGGGGTGGTGGCGGTGCGCCGCAGACGTTTCTAGCCGGTCTAGCGCTGATGTCGGTTGGTTATATTGGTCTGTTTCTGGGCAATCTTATTAAGGCTGCGCTATCGCGGCAGCGAGAATACCTGGCGGACGCCTCATCGGTGCAGTTCACTCGTAACCCGGATGGCATTGCTAATGCATTGCGAAAGATTCGTCTGCATGAGGCGGGTGCCCTGGTGGCGACACCCAATAGTGAACAGATGAGTCATCTGTTTTTTGGTGAGGCGGTCTCAACCGGCTTAATGAACCTTTTTTCTACCCATCCGCCGCTAGAAGAGCGCATCCGGCGGATTAAGCCAAAGTTTGCCATCGATCACGATCCGCTTCCCGGGGTAGGTATTGAGCACCTGGAAGGGGCGGGGGCGATTCCCCGCTTCAATCAGCTGGAGGATGAAGGGCCGGTTGTCGGTATGTCGGCTTTTAGTTCGGCATCGAGTGCTATTGATAGCCAGTTGACCGCGGATCAGGTGGTGGCATTGGTGGGGACTCCCCAGGCCGCGCATCTTAATCAGGCTCAGCTTCTTAAGCAGGCGATACCGCCAAAACTCTCTAAACAGATTCATCGGCGGCCAGGCGCGCGGGCGTTGCTGGTAGCGTTAATGTTGGATATTGATGTTGAGGGTCGTCGTCTGCAGTTCGGTAAGCTTGAAGTCGATCAGGAAAACGATTTTATCGCCCAAATTCGAAGCACCTACCGGCAGTTGAACCAGTTACCAGCGCAGCTGAGATTGCCATTGCTAGATATTGCCCTGGCGGTGGTTGCGACCGACAACCAGCAGAACATCCGTGAGCAGTTGAAGTTGATGCGGCGGGTAGGGCTTTCGAGTGCGGGTTTAAGTTTGGGGCAGTTTGCAATTTTTGCGATTGCTCGTGCCCAGTTATTAGACCAGAAGCGCCCTGGCAAGGTGGCAACGCATCGCCGTATTGAGCCATTGATGGCTGATGTGCAATTGGTTGTTGGTTTGCTGGCACGGGTGGGGCATGACGATGAGGCGGCTGCAAGAGCTGGTTTTGTTGCCGCGATGACAGGCTTTAAAAAGTCGGATTGGCAGCTTCCTGACATTGCTTTAACCAGCGTTGCCCAACTAGAAAAAAGTATGCGGCGGCTCTGCGGTCTGGCGTTGATGCCAAAAATGAAATTGATTTCAGCGTTAGCCGTTACGGTGCTACACGATCAGCAGGTGAGGGTGGAGGAGCTGGAGTTGTTGCGAGCGATCTGTGAGATACTTGATTGCCCATTACCGCCGCTGTCTGTATAGCTGTTAGCCCTGCAACCGGGCGAGCCTGGTTAGTCTAAAAATCGGCTGAGTAGGTAGTCTTGGTCTACGCATTCGGCCTTTTTTTAATGATAAAACTCACTAACAAAACTTATCTATGACCAGTCTGCTTCCGTTTGTTTTGCCGCCGCTGATTGGCGCTGTCATTGGTGGTGTCACCAATGATGTCGCTATTCGCATGCTATTTCGTCCTTATGCGCCGATTTACATCGGTAAATGGCGGTTGCCATTGACACCGGGTTTGATTCCCCGTGAACGCAACAAGATAGCCGAATCGATCGCTGATACCTTTGTCGCCCATGTGTTTGGGGATAACGATGTCGCTGAGCTGTTTTTAACCGATGATGTCAAAACTCAGCTAAAAGAGCGGGTCGATGACCTGATCGGTAAGTTGGGTGGCATGCTCGACATCAGTGAGGCGATGCTGGGCATGGCCCGTTCTATGGCGGGTAATTATCTGTTGGCTGAAATAGCCAAAGTAGCCGAGAACGCCGGCGGTGGTAGTGAGGCGGTGAAGGTGCGGATTCAGGCGAAAATTGATGACCTGGATGTGGCAACTTTGGAGGAGTTGGTACTGGGTTTTTCCCGTAAGCAGTTTCGCCACATTACCTGGTTCGGGGTGTTGTTAGGCGGCATGATTGGTATGGTTCAGGTGGTGTTATTTCAGTTTTTTCTAAGGTAGTGGGTTTACTTTGGCATGCCTCTATTTGGGGGGCAGGCTGACAGTTTGAAAAAAAGATCAGGGAGAGGATCTTGAACAAATGGGTGAGGGTGGCCGGGTTGTTGGCTGGGCAGTTAACGGCTTTCTCAATTGGCGCAACCAATGGTTTTTTTCATAATGGCTATGGGGCGGCATCTAGTGCGATGGCCGGAGCCGGCGTCGCCCATCCGGTCGACAGTATGGCGGTGGCCAGTAATCCAGCTGGAATGGTCGTAGTAGCCGACAGTCATGATTTTGGTGTCAAGCTGTTTTCTCCCTGGACCAAGGTCTCGGTCAATGGTTTTTCAGAAGAGTCGTCCCGGCACTGGTTTCCCGCACCCAATCTCTCTATTAATCATCATATTCGCGACGACTTAAGTGTTGGGCTTGCGGTTTATGGTAACGGCGGAATTGGTAATAAATTTGCCGATAACCCTTATGATTTGAGTGCCGGTGGCGGGGTGCCTACCGGGTTACCAGATACCCGTGAACTGTCGCTGCAGATGATTAATATGTTGGCGGTGCCGAGTATTTCCTGGCGCTGGAACGAGCGCCATAGTGTTGGGGTTGCGCTGCTGCTGGCTTATCAACGCATTGAAATCCGCGGTCTGGGTCTGTTTCAATGTTTTACGCCGACCGCAGCGGCGGCAGGAGGCTGTCCTAGCGCACCGGCACAACTCTCAGAGGAGTTGACCAACTCGGGCAAGGATCACGCCGTCGGAGTAGGCCTCAGAGTCGGTTGGCTGGGTCAGGTTACGGATAAGTTTCGAGTCGGGCTTTCGGCCTCTTCGGTGATCAGGATGACGCGATTTAATCATTACGCTGAGCTGCTGCCTGATAGCGGTCGGTTTGATCTACCGGCGATGTTTTCCGCCGGTATCGCCTATGATTTTACCCCCCGCTGGACGGTTGCTATTGACTGGATGAGGGTTGCCTACGAAAGCTCAAGAGCTTTCAGTAACCCTGGTCCGGTAGCCACTGGAACCGGTCCAGGGCTGGCACCTGGAGGAGATTTGCTGGGCGGCGATAAAGGCTTTGGTTTTGGTTGGAATGATCAGGATATTTACAAAATAGGTTTCGAATATCGTCCCGGCGGCTGGATCTGGCGCGGTGGCTATAACGTCGGTAAACGCCAGTTTTCGAAGAGCCAGTTTGCCTTTGCGCCACTGCATAATTCAGTCATGAGTCAAAATCTGACAATTGGCCTGACCCGTGAACATCGCCGGGGTCGTAGTTGGAGTTTTGTGTTTAGTCGGGGACTGAACGTCGATGAGCGCGCCGGTTCTGCGGTCGGTGAAGTACGCATAGAGCACATCGAGTATGCGATTGAAATCGGTTTTAACTGGCTGTGAAACTCCCACCATTGGCGATGGGTAAATTAACAAGATATTGAATAGCAATTCGGCTTCAGGAACACGGCTTAGAAAAATTATCCATGTTGATATGGATTGCTTTTTTGCAGCCGTGGAACTGCTGGATGATCCTGGGCTAGCCGGTAAACCGATAGCGGTTGGCGGTGACCCTGGCAGGCGCGGTGTGATCGCCACCTGTAGCTACGAGGCTCGTGAGTTTGGCATTCATTCAGCCATGGCCTCGGCCCGAGCAATCAAACTCTGCCCCGATCTGAAAATAGTGCCACCCCGGTTTGAGCGCTATAAACAGCTGTCCGGGCAGATTCGAGATATATATCGTCAGTACACCCCTGTCATCGAACCCCTGTCCCTGGATGAAGCTTATCTGGATGTCACCGAATGCGATCAGCATCAGGGTAGCGCCACCCGGATAGCCCAGGCTATTCGCCAACAGATAGATCGCGAGCTTGGATTGACCGCCTCAGCGGGTATTGCACCCAACAAAATGTTGGCCAAGGTGGCTAGTGACTGGAACAAGCCCAATGGTCAGTTTGTGGTTACCCCTGGTGAGGTAGACGCCTTTGTCTGGCAACTGCCGGTCACGAAACTGTTTGGGGTTGGAAAAGTCACGGCGCAAAAACTTCATCAGCAGCAAGTCAACACCTGTGGCGACCTACAGGCCTGGAGTGAGCAGCAGCTGTTAGCTCAGTTTGGTCGTTTTGGTTCCCGGCTTTATCAACTTTGTAGGGGTCTGGATGATCGACCATTACAGACGCAGCGTCAGCGTAAATCCCTTAGTGTTGAGCGCACATTTCTGGCGGATAAGGTCGGCTTTGAGCAGTGTAGGGCAGAGCTTGACGGGTTGTTTGCGACATTTGAACAGCGCCTTGATGCAAGCGGGCTCGATGGCAAAGTGCCGATCACCACCCTGGTGATGAAAATTAAATTTGCTGATTTCACCCAAACCACGGTGCAACATCACGGTACCAAACCCGGGTTGGCCGACTACCTTAGTTTGTTGCGCGAGGGGCTTGGCAGGAATTGCCGGCCGGTGAGACTGCTGGGGCTCGGGGTCCGTTTCGGCAGCGAGTCGGTTGATGAGAATCTTCAGCTTGATCTTGATATTGGTTAGTGGTCGATTTGGTCATTTTTAAGTGTCTGTTTTTCTACTAATAGTCGTTCAATTTGTAGCGCTTTCTTAAGCTTAGCGGCGATAGGCCGATGATGATGTCAGCGACCACCGATTTATCGATGGCTCTTTGGCAGAACATCAACTCATAAAAAATTGTAGAAAGCCGATGTCTAATTCATTCGATTCTCCCCACGTCATGATTCTCGCTGAAACTGAAACCGGTGAACGGTTAGGAGAGCAGTTGTCCTCACCGAATCGAAAAATATCGTTATTCACCAAAAGCTATGATTTGCTCTATCAGATAGCAGAGCTGCACTCTGCGCTGATCATTGTTGATGCCCACTCCGTTGATGTGTCGCCGCGCCTGCTTTGCATGCGGATTCAGGCGTTGATAACGGAACCACTACCAGCAATGCTGGTGTTAGCCGATAGTGAGTCGAGCGTGGAGTTGCCAGTAGAAACTGCAAGTGGTTCATTTGACTGCCTGCCGAGTGACTGTGGAGCCGACATTCTCAAAATAAAAGTTTCTTTTTTATTGCGGTTGCAACGTCAGCAGCAACTGTTTCAGAGTTCCCTTCAAGAGTTAGATCGGCTTAATCGACAACACCATCAGTTACTCGACGCCACCGCGGATGGCATTTTAGGACTAGATCAGCAGGGCGTGATCTGTTTCTCCAATTCCGCCGCTGGTGGGTTGCTGGGATGCGAAAGTAAGCAGCTACTGGGTGTGGCTTATGCGGCCCTGCTAACGCCGCAGTGGTCCAGGGAGGGAGTCGTCCAGCAACCTGTAGATGCGATGGTTAATACCGAAGTGACCAAGCTGATTGGTGAAGAGGTGGAGTTCTATCGCCATGATGGTCAGTCATTTCCAGTGGCCTGTCGTCCAGGTGAGGTTGCCGGCGATTCGGAAGTCGCTTCAGTGGTGTTGTTTGAAGATATTTCAGCCCGTAAACGCAGCGAAGCCACGTTAAAACGCCGGGCTGAGCAGGACCCGCTGACCGGGTTGGCAAACCGGGCCGCGTTTGGCGATTTCCTGGTCGGCGCTCTGGCACGTGCAACACGATCGAGTAAAGAAGTAGGCCTGCTCTACCTGGACCTGGATCACTTTAAGCCGGTCAATGATCGCTATGGCCATCAGGTAGGTGACGAGATATTGGTGGCAGTCGCCAAACGATTATTGGCCTCGGTGCGCGGTGGTGATCTGGTTGCTCGAATTGGTGGCGATGAGTTTGTCATTGTGCTGGATGATGTTGCCGGTGAACATGGCTGTGCAGCGGTTGCGCAAACTATCGAGACAGTCCTCAATCAGGCTTATCCTGTTGGCAATCGGCAGATTTATTGTCGCTCTAGTGTCGGTATTGCAAGATTTCCTGCGGACGGGCAGGATCAGCAATCCCTGATACAGAGCGCTGATAAAGCCATGTACCGAGAAAAAATGCGCCAACGTCGCGAGGCGGGAGCCCGACTCGAGCAGGTTGCCTAGTCGTTACTAATTTTTAAACCGGCTGACTAACTCAGTGCGATTAGCAGCCCAACTCAACCTTGATCCATGATTTGTAATCCCAGTTTACCAAAAACGCTGCCCTAAAATAGCCGCTACGGCTATGATGGCCCCCGCAACTTTCGTCACTTTTACTAGGCAGGGGCAGATATTAATGGAGATTAACCAGCGCACCATTTCCACCGGTGGCTTCGAGACGTTTTTTCACGAGACTGGTGCAGGTAACGAGCAGACACTGCTGCTACTGCATGGTTCTGGTCCAGGTGCCAATGCGATTTCAAACTGGCAATTTGCGCTGCCCTTTTTAGGTGAAAACTACCACTGCCTGGCCCCCGATATCGCCGGTTTTGGTGAGAGTCCCTGTAACAACCCACCCCAGGGTGCAGAACAATGGATCGAGGTCTGGGTTCAGCAGATGGTCGATTTTCTCGATGCCATGGGTCTGGAAAAGGTCAATCTGGTTGGCAACTCTATGGGTGGCGGTGTGTCACTGCACCTGGTTGATCGCTATCCAGACCGGTTTGAACGTGTTGTGTTGATGGGCGCAGTGGGTGCGCCTTTTACCGCCACCGAAGGGTTAAAGCGTGGCTGGGGTTATTACAACAACCCCAGCAAAGAGGAACTCGCTTATCTGGTGCGCAAATTTTTGCATAACCCGGACGTGCTCGGCGGTGACGTTGATGCGATCGCCGAAGCCCGCTTCAAGTTTGTTATGCAGGATTCGGTGAAAGAGCAGTTTGTTGCCATGTTCCCCGGCGACACCCAAACTCATGTCGATGCCTTTGTGCTGCCACCAGAGCGGTTGGCACAGATGCAGCAGCCTTTTCTGCTAACTCACGGTCGGGAAGACTTCTTTATACCGTTGACCAATTCATATCATATGGAAGAGCACTTACCCAACGCCCAGCTGCATGTGTTCAGTAAATGTGGCCACTGGATTCAGATTGAACAGCGCAATTCCTTTAACAACCTGGTGAAATTTTTCTTTGATGGTGACCTGGACCAGTAAAGGCCTGGCGTTATTAATAGCGGTCACGTTGACGGTTGATCAGTCCGCTAACCTTGCCGGCGGTGAGAAAATTAACAATGTTGGCTGTCGCCAGTTTGACTGAGTGTTGATCCGCCCCGGGAGACCGGGGCGAGTTGTGTGGCGAGCCGAGCAGGTTGGGTAGATCTAGAAACGGGTGTTCAATTTTGAATTCACCATGGCGAAACGGTTCGACCCACCAGGCATCGATTGCTGCGCTGGCATTTGGGTTAGCGACCAGGTGGTTGTAGAGGGCGGTTTGGTCGATGATCTCTCCGCGGGCAACATTGATGATCATGGCGTCCGGCTTGAGCCAACTGAGCTCGGTTTTGCCGATCAGATTTTCGCTGTTACGGGTCAGTGGCAAGCTAATGAGTAACAAATCAGCGGCCCGCATTAACTGTTCCAGGTCGCTCAGGGTGCCGGTAAAATCCACGTCTGGCTGGGCGGTACCGCTGCTGTTAATCGCCTGGATCGACATACCCATCATCCGGAAAAAATGGGCGCTCTGTTTGCCGATGCCACCCAAGCCAAGAATCCCTGCTACTTTGCCATCCAGGCTGCCGGTGATGGTCAATTGATCAAATTCACC
>JAHRWJ010000010.1 GCA_019090185.1 Immundisolibacteraceae bacterium | reverse complement strand
GGTAGTGAATTGACCCGTTTTCGACAATCTATAAAACGCTCACGATCACGCACCAGCATTTCTAACCAGGCCATCATATGGTGGCCAAAAGTCACCGGCTGGGCGGCCTGTAAATGAGTAAACCCAGGCATGATGGTGTCTGCCTCGCGCTCGGCAATATCCAGCAACACCCGAATAAGCGCATCCAAATCCCGGTCAATGCCATCTAACTGATCACGCAGATAGAGCCTTACATCGGTGGCCACCTGATCGTTACGAGAGCGCCCGGTATGTAACTTCTTACCCACGGGGCCAATTCGATCGGTCAACCGGGCCTCGATATTCATGTGCACATCTTCGAGGGCGACAGACCAACCAAAGTCGTCTCGGTCAATCTCCTCCGCAATACTGTTCAGGCCATCGACAATCGTGACCGCTTCAGCATCAGTCAACACCCCGACCCTTGCCAGCATGCGCGCATGAGCAATAGAGCCGGTAATATCGTAATGGGCTAACCGTTTGTCGAACTGTATCGACGCGGTAAACTCTTCAACGAATACATCCGTGGCCGCTGTAAACCGACCACCCCAGGGTTTTTTTGACTGTTCATTCATGGTCGCGGATTATACAGGAATGCCCTCTTGACCGACCGAAGTAATCGCGCAATTACTGATCTGTTTGTGCCCGACTTCTGCCAACCCCAGGCGGTGGCCATTATTGTTATTGGTGCCGAACTACTGGCATTTACGCTGGTGGTCGCCGGCGCCAATAGCTGGACCGGCGGCATCGAACAATTAGCCACAACGTCTCTCTATGTCCAGTGGGCTGCGCTAGTCAGCGCGGGGCTGCTCTGCGTGAGCCGCCAACGGCTGGTTCAACTGCTCACCTGGCAATCTGCGCTGATCGCCTTCTCTATTCCGATGCTAGTCAATCTGGCGTTAACCCTGGCGGTTCACCTGCTACAGCACCAGGGCATGCTTTCCGGCAGCTGGACGGCTGCTAGCAGCCTGCCGCTGGACCTACTGCGCAACCTGACTATCACCGCCATCGTCAGCGGCGTCATGCTCAGATACCTTTACCTACGCCACAAAACCGCAAAAAGCCTGGCTGCCGAGCACCAGTCCCGCATCGACGCGTTGCAGTCTCGGATACGGCCCCATTTTTTGTTTAATAGCCTGAACACCATTATCAGCCTGGTGAGAGAGCAACCAGTTCGCGCCGAAGAAGCACTCCAGGATCTTGCAGAGCTGTTCCGCCACAACCTTCGCCAGACCGAACAACTGGTTTCGTTACAGGACGATATTGAGCTGTGCAAACAATACCTTGCCCTCGAGCAATTACGCCTGGGTGAGCGCCTACGGGTGAACTGGAAAGTCAGTGGATTGAACCACTTAATCAAAATCCCTCCTCTGGTGCTGCAGCCACTACTTGAGAATGCGGTTTACCATGGCATTGAACCGCTCACCGAGCAGGGAATCATCAACATTAGCGCCAACATGGTTGATGCTGGTGGCGGCAGTGGCAGTACCAGTGAGACAAATAGTTACGCTATTGCCATCGAAAACCCACTGCCCACCAACCGCGAACCGCACAACAGCTCTGGCCATCAAATTGCTATTGATAACATTCGACAGCGCTTACAGGCTCATTTTGGCGAACCCGCTCTGCTAACTGTAGAGATCAGCGAGTCAATCTACCGGGTGACCGTCAACCTGCCGCAACTCGACACCCAATGATCGCGACGCAGTGATGACAAATGAAAAACCTGACCCGCTACAGGTCCTGATTGTCGATGACGAAGCACCGGCACGCGCCCGGTTAAGGCAGTTACTGGATGACACCAACCGGGACAACAAACAACTGACAATCAGCTGCTGCGGTGAGGCCGCCGATGGCCTGCAGGCTTTATCCGAGGTAGACCGGTTACAACCGGACCTGTTACTGCTAGATATCCGCATGCCAGCGATGGACGGCCTCGAAGTGGCCCGCCACCTGCAGCAACTCGACAACCCTCCTGCGGTTATTTTCACCACCGCGTACGATGAATTTGCACTTGAGGCGTTCGACGCCAATGCGGTTCATTATCTGGTCAAGCCGATTCGCCAGCAACACCTCGCAGAAGCGTTAAAACGGGTAAAGGCAAGTCAATCAACCCCCCCGTTGCCGGCCGTCATCGCCGCTAAATCAGCTCGCAGCCATTTCAATATCAACCAACACGGTAACCGCTACCTGGTGCCGGTTACTGATTTGCTGTTTTTACAGGCGGAACAGAAATACATCACCCTGCACACAGCGGATAAAGAATGGCTGATCGACGAATCCTTGGTTCATATAGAGCAAGAATTTGGTAACCAGTTCATTCGAGTCCATCGCAATGCCCTTGCCCGAGTAGAAGCAATCAGTGGCATTGACAAAAACAGCGACGGCTTTAGCCTGCTATTTCACCCCACGGCCAAGCAGTTGCCGATCAGCCGACGCCGAATTGCGGCAGTCCGTAAGGCGCTTAAATAAGCTCCACACTCACCGGGTCAACAATTTCAGAAATTATCATCAAAAAGGGCTGCTGAATTTTAAACCCGCTCAACCCCGCTTCAGACCCGGCCGTAGCGACAATAACTGCCACAACATCAATAACTTCCTACAACCTGGCCTCGCTATTAAGAGAACCGAACATGAGCCGAAAGCAGTGCAGCTCCACAAGAGTTTCTAAAATCGACGCCAACCCGTCGGTTGTTTGCGCCTAGAATGTAATAAGGCATCTGCCCGTCAGCGTCGATATAGCCTGAAGATATCGCGCTCCGCCGAGCATTTTGCAGTTGCGCAGCGTGGCGCTTCCATTCATTCACCTGGAGGGAAGATGAACGATAGCATCTCCACCGGCAGTGCTTCTTACCTGGATATCCTCTACGAGGATTATCTTCAGGACCCTAATTCAGTACCCGAAGGCTGGCTTGACTATTTTCAGGCCCTAGGCCCAGCGGCAGGAGTCAACGGCCAACAGCTGCACTCCAAGGTGCAGGCCGATTTTTTAGAATTAGGGCTGAACAAATACCGAGCGACTTCGGCAACTGCGCCAATAGCAGTACCTGGTGACATCCACCAGGCCGAAAAACTCTACGCCGTTCGCACCCTGATCAGCGAATACCGTCGGCGCGGCCACATGGATGCCCATGTCGATCCGCTGTTCCTGCGCGATAAGGAACATGTCGAAAGTCTCGATCCGGCGTATCACGGACTCACAGCCAATGATATGGAGTCGACCTTTATCGCCGACTTCCCTGGCATGCCCGAGGAAATGAAGTTAAGGGAAATCATCGATTTCCTGCAACAAACCTATTGTCGCAATATCGGCTGGGAATACGCCTACATCAATGATCGCGAACAGGTCGAGTGGATGCGCCTGCAAGCGGAAACCAACCGTGGCCAGCCATCATTTGATGTTGAACGTAAAAAAGAGATTCTCGACGCCCTGGTTGGCACCGAAGGATTAGAGCGCTACCTGCACCGGCGCTATGTCGGCCAGAAACGCTTCTCGCTGGAGGGTGGCGATAGCCTGATTCCGCTGGTTGACCAGATGATTCAACACGCCGGCTCCGAACAGACCAAAGAGATTGTCATTGGCATGGCCCACCGCGGTCGGCTCAATGTGCTGGTCAATATCCTTGGCAAAAAGCCCAGTGAGCTGTTTGCCGAATTTGAAGGTAGCGGCAACCAGTCTGCTAACGGCTCAGGGGATGTAAAATACCATCAGGGTTTCTCATCAAACCTAAACACCACTGGTGGTGTTGTCCATGTCACGCTGGCTTTTAACCCGTCTCATCTGGAGATCATCAATCCAGTTGTAGAGGGCTCGGTTCGGTCACGCCAGGAACGCCGAGATGACCAGGACCGTAATCAAGTATTACCCATTCTAATTCATGGCGACGCCGCCTTTTCTGGACAGGGGGTGGTTATGGAGACCCTCAACCTGTGCAATGTCCGTGGTTACACCACCGGCGGCACCATTCACCTGGTGGTCAACAACCAGATCGGTTTTACCACCAGCAACCCGGTCGATGCGCGCTCCACCCATTACTGCACCGACATCGCCAAGCTGATTCAGGCGCCGATCATTCATGTCAACGGCAACGATCCCGAAGCCGTGGTTCACGCCGCCCGCATCGCCATGGATTACCGCAACCGTTTTCATAATGACGTGGTTATCGACATGGTCTGCTTTCGTCGTCATGGCCACAATGAAGCCGACGAACCAGCCCTGACCCAGCCGATCATGTATGCCAAGGTTAAAAAACAGAAGACAGTACGCGAACTCTACGCCGCACAGCTCGAACAGCAGGGCACCATCGACATGGGTACCGGAGAGGCCCTGTTTGCTGAATATCAACACCGCCTAACGCTGGACCAACCGGTTGCTCTGCGCAAACTGAGCCACCAAAAACCAGTACTGCTGATTAACTGGGAACCCTATCTCGACGTTGACTGGACCGCGCCCTGCGACACTTCGGTACCCGCTGAGAAGTTACTCACTCTCGGCGACAAAGCCACCGAAATTCCCGACGGACTGATCCCTCACGCCCGCGTGAAGAAAATCCTTCAGGATCGTCGCGCCATGGTTCGGGGCGACAAGCCCATCGACTGGGGCTGCGCCGAAACGCTGGCTTATGCCACCATTCTTGAGGATGGTTATCGGGTCAGAATCTCCGGTCAGGACAGCGGCCGGGGCACCTTTTCCCACCGCCATTCCGTGCTTCACCATCAAACCAGCGATCGTGCTGACGCCTGGCGTCATGTACCCCTACAGCACATGGCACCAAACCAGCCTCGATTCCTGGTGATCGATTCTCTACTTTCTGAAGAAGCCGTACTCGGGTTTGAGTTCGGCTACTCCAGCGCTGACCCAGACACACTGGTCATCTGGGAGGCCCAGTTTGGCGATTTCGCCAACGGTGCCCAGGTGGT
>JAHRWJ010000083.1 GCA_019090185.1 Immundisolibacteraceae bacterium | reverse complement strand
GAAACAAAATGTCCAAACGATCCTTCTTTGATAAAAAAAAATCCATAACAACCCTAACAATCGGCTTAGCAATAATCCTGTCCGCCTGCCAGCCGCCGCCCCAGGAGTACAAAGCCACCCACTATGTGTTTGGCACCCTGGTTGAGTTCACCCTACGCAATAGTGATCCGGTTATCGCGAGCGCAGTCGTCGCCACTATTGGCCAGGATTTTCGCGCCATGCATCGAGACTGGCACGCCTGGCAGCCGGGCATGCTGACAGTTCTTAATAGTCAATTAAAAGACGGCAAACCCCACCAGCTAGACCCATTCCTGCTACCTCTCTTCGAACAATCCATTCTGCTAACCAGGCAGTCCAAAGGTCTGTTTGATCCGGCGATTGGCCAGTTAATCGAGTTATGGGGGTTTCATAGCGACGATAAACCGAGTGGCCCACCGCCGGCTGAACAGAAAATTGCTGACTGGGTTAGTCGTGCGCCGACGATGGCCGATCTGAAATTAGATGGCGATCAATTACAGAGCCGAAACCCGGCCGTACAGTTTGATTTTGGTGGTTTTGCCAAGGGCTACGCGATTGAAGTTGCCCAGGAGCGGCTGCAACAAGCTGGTGTTAGCGATGCAATTATTAATGCCGGTGGCGATCTCTGTGTGATTGGTAGTCACGGTGAGCGACCCTGGCGGGTGGCGATTCGTGATCCGATTAAGTTCGATGTGTTAGCGGAAATCAAGCTCAAAGACGGCGAGTGCGCGATGACGTCGGGTAATTATGAGCGCTTTCGTGAGCACAATGATCGCCGCTATGCCCATATTATTGACCCTCGCACCGGCTGGCCGGTGGAGCATATTATCTCCACCACAGTCATCGCCCCGGACGGCGGATCCGCCGACGCGGCTGCAACCGCACTGACAGTCGCCGGCCCGGAGCAATGGCTAGAAATCGCCAGAAGCATGCGGTTAACGGATGTGATGCTGGTTGATATCAACGGCCACATCCATGTTAGCCGTAGCCTTCTCGACAGGCTTGCCTGGCCGGCAGAGCGACCTGCTGAGATGACGATTATTGACCTGTAATCAGATTCGATGACCTAAGTCCACGACTACAGCTGTTGAAATCTGTTCTCGTGGGCTTCCAGGTTGATGCGTTCCAACACGGCCTCGCCCTGCTCCCGGTCGAATAAGCGAACTGCAGCGGCCAGTTCAATGGTGCCTTCGTCGACCATCGCGCAGAGCCCTTTGCGCAGCGCAAATAGCTTTTGCACTAGCGGGTCACTGGGATAATTGTCGATTTTCTGTTGCCAGGATTGCACCACCTGGGGGTCACTGCAGTGATTTACCTCGGTGGCGTTGGTACCTTGTACCGCCACCATTAAGGCGATGCCCATCAATATCTGTAAAGTTTTCATAGCCCTCAGCTAACGTCCTTGTTTACGATTTCTTTAAACAAAACCGTGACTTATTTTCAATTCCCGGTTTAAGCGACTTGCTGCTCGATGATCTGAATGGCCTCACCGAGCCGTGCTAGCCCCCCGCTACGGCCAACCTCATCGGCAATACATCGCCGCCAGTTTTTTGCCCCGGGTGAGCCTTGATAGAAGCCGATCAGATGGCGGGCCATTGGCCTTAATGGCACACCCTGTTCCAACTGAAGCCGCATGTAGCTCATATATTGCTCTAACACCTGCATTCTGGTCGGCAAAGTGTGGTCATCTGCGTATATCTGCCGATCCGCTTTCAGCAACATCCAGGGGTTGTGGTAAGCCGCTCGACCGATCATCACCCCATCTAGATCACTGAGTAATTCATCAACATCAGCCACCGACTCTATCCCGCCGTTAATAATAATCTTGAGCTCTGGATGTTCACGCTTAAGCCGATGGACAAATTCATAGTTAAGCGGTGGCAGGGTTCGGTTCTGTTTGGGACTCAGCCCTTTGAGCCAGGCTTTACGAGCATGAATAATAAAGGTCTTGCAGCCCGCCGCCGCGACACTCTCCACAAAACCAAGAAAATGGTCCCAGCTATCAAGATCATCAATACCGATGCGGCATTTAATCGTGACCTCAACTTTAACCGCTGCCTGCATAGCGCTGTATAGCTCGCCCACATAGGCAGGTTCTGCCATCAGCGCCGCACCGAACCGACCCGCCTTGACCCGCTCACTGGGGCAGCCAACATTAAGATTGACCTGGTCGTAACCAAACTCTTCACCGATTCTGGCCGCCGTCGCTAGCTGAGCAGGATCACTGCCACCGAGCTGCAACACCAGTGGATGCTCATCACCATGATGGGCCATAAAACGCTGTCGATCGCCATGAATCAGCGCCTGGGCAACCACCATTTCTGTATAGAGCACGGTGTGCCGGGTTAGTAATCTCAATAAATACCGGGCATGGCGGTCGGTGCAGTCAAGCATCGGCGCTACCGACAAGCGTTGATCAATAGGTGTCAAGTCTGTATCCAAGTGAAATATTAGAGATCTACCGTGAGTAGACCAAATTAGCAAATCATTTGCTAATGGCCGGTTAGAGCAGATCAGCTCACAAAATTTTAGAGGGTTGAGGTATCCTTAGCCCCATAAGAGCAAGGACAATGACCCAGCTTTCCCGTTCTAACCCATTCAGAGCATCGCGCCGCCAGCCTAAGCACTTCGATGAACAAGTTCATCTATTTTCAAGTTCAACCGACCACCCACGCTTTCGCATTAAAAATTTAATTGCCGGGGTTTAATAAAAACCGCTGAAACGTTACCGGTGCTAAATCGAGGCGCGATATTCTACACGTTCAAAATAACCAGTAGGTGTTGGCAAAAAGGCGGTTTCAATCAGCTGCCAGCGGTAGTAGGCGGTGAAAAAACTAAAATCAGCACTGATGCTGCCGAGAATAAGATCACAGATGACCCGGCCCACGGCAAAGTCGTTTGATATTAAGTCCTGTCTATCCAACCAGAGTCAGTTAAAGGGAGTTTCGAACCATTAACAAGGACCACAAACCGGTAAACCGGCTTGTCCATGGCACCAGTCTCGCGTTAACACTCGCGGTGATTTGGTTCTTGCTGTCGGGCCATACAGCAGCGTTAATGCTCGGCCTGGGCTGTGGCTCAGTGGCTGCGATTACCTGGCTGGCGTTGCGTATGGACCTGATCGACCGCGAAGGCCATCCACTACACCTGACCCTGCGGGCACCCCTGTTCTGGTTCTGGCTGCTGTGGGAAATTGTCAAAGCCAATGGCCAGGTGATTCGGGTTATTCTCGACCCCAAACTACCGATCAGTCCCCGACGATTTCGAGTACCCACCAGCCAGAAAACTGACATTGGTCGGGTGATTTACGCCAACTCCATTACGCTCACCCCCGGCACTATCTGCCTTGATGTCAACGAGACGGAACTTGATATTCACGCCCTCACCGCCGACGGCGAACTCGGTCTGCAGTCGGGTCAGATGGATCAACTGGTCAGCAGAGTAGAGGGTCATTGATGATGTTTGAAGTCGCTGCGGTTGCGCTCTTCCCGGCCATGTTCCTGGCACTGGCCCGAGCCATTGCCGGGCCAACGGTTTACGACCGGGTACTGGCCGTCAATACCTTCGGTACTTTTACGGTACTGATGATTGCCGTACTAGGGTTTATGACCGACCAGAAAGACTTTATCGACATCGCTCTGGCCTACGCATTGATTAATTTTATCGGCACCATCGCGGTGCTGAAATTTTTTGCGGTGGGCGATTTTGGTTACCAGCAGGAGTCTAAAAAATGATGCCTTCCCTGCTCGACGGCCTCTCCTGGCTGCTGCTGTTAAGCGGTTGCGCCTGTTTGCTAATTTCGGCCATTGGCCTGATTCGCATGCCCGATCTATTCACCCGGATGCACGCGGCTGGCATCGGCGACACCCTTGGCGCCATCCTCGTACTGGCCGGTCTGATGCTCCAGTCAGGGCTATCCATCACCCTTATTAAGCTCGTACTAATCCTGTTTTTTCTGCTTTTTACCAGCCCGACCGCCTGTCACGCGCTGGCTCGCGCCGCCCTGGCCGGTGGCCAGAAGCCCCTACTAGCTGAGCCAAACGCCGACAACTCACCGGCAGAGCAGTCCCCATCATGAGCACCCTAATCGATTTAATCCTACTCACACTGATGGCCATTACCGCCATCGCCGCCTTACAACTTAAAGATCTGTTTGGCGCAGTCATGCTCACCGGCATTTACAGTCTTCTCAGCGCGCTCTGGTTTTTAATCCTCGACGCCGCCGATGTCTCTTTTACCGAAGCCGCGGTCGGTGCAGGTATATCCACAGTGCTCATGCTCGGCACCCTGGCGCTAACCCGTCGCGACGAAAAAATCCCGAGCCACCCGCGAATACTGCCGCTCTTTGTGGTCGCCATTACGGGTGCCATTCTGGTTTATGGCACGCTCGACATGCCCGCATTTGCCGACCCTGAAGCACCTATTCATACCCATGTGGCACCCCACTACATCGAAAAGTCTGGCGAAGAAATCGGCGTCCCTAATATCGTCACCTCCGTGCTTGCCAGCTATCGCGGTTATGACACCCTCGGTGAGACCACGGTTATTTTTACCGCCTGTATTGGGGTTTTACTGCTGCTAGGTATTGGTCGGCGTCGCGAGGACGACGAATCATGAAACAACATTCCATACTAAGAATCGTCACCAAATTGCTGATTCCGCTGATCCTGTTATTTGCGCTCTACGTGCAGTTTCATGGTGATTTTGGTCCGGGTGGTGGTTTTCAGGCAGGCGTCATCGTCGCCGCAGGACTGGTTCTTTACGCGCTGGTGTTTGGCCTGGACACCGCCAGCGAAGTCATCAAAGAATGGGTGTTGATGGTTTTGGTGCCACTGGGCGTACTGATTTACGCCGGTGTTGGCGTCGCCAGTTTGTTACTCGGCGGTAATTTCCTGGACTACAACGTGCTTGCCCACGACCCGGTTCATGGCCAGCATTTGGGCATATTACTGGTGGAACTAGGTGTCGGTGTCACGGTTGCTGCGGCACTGACGACCATATTTTTCGCCTTTGCCGGCAGAGGTCGCCGCAACCCAACGGGGCAACGAATAGCCCAGGTGGCCGATCTGGCTCAGGAGCCACCGCGGTGAACTGGATAGATCATTACAACTACTGGATCGTCATTTTTCTAATGATGCTCGGCTTTTACGCCATCATCGCCAGTGACAATCTGGTGAAAAAAATCATCGGTCTGAACATCTTTCAAACCTCGGTTTTCGTGCTCTTTATCAGCATGGGTAAAGTGCCCGGCGGCGTTGCGCCAATTTTGCGCGATGACCCCTCGGTGCTCTATTCCAACCCCTTACCCCACG